>NZ_BCBT01000061.1:0-39412 GCF_001320965.1 Pseudomonas sp. NBRC 111143
TACGATCGTCATGGATGACGATCAGCCCTTGCTTGAACAGCCCGCCGATGGCCTTCTTGAAATTGCCCTTGCTGACGTTGAACAGCTTGGCGATCACTTCCGGGGCGCTCTTGTCGCACACCGGCAGCACGCCTCCGGCTTCGTCCAGGCGCTTGAGGATCTGCTCCTGCAGGCTGTCGGCCAAGGCCGCGCCCACCGGCTGCAGACTCAGGGCGATCTTGCCGTCGTGGCGCACTTCCTTGATGAAGCCCTTCTCGTGCATGCCCGAGCGCAGGAACTTGAACACCTCGTTCTTGTGGATCAGGCCCCAGTGGCGGTTGTTGATGATCGCCTTGAAGCCCATCGGCGTCTCGCCCGCCACCAGCAGCTCGACCGGCTGGCCCGCCTTGTAGTCGGCCGGCGTACGGTCGAGGTAGCGGTCCAGGCGCGCGGTGGCGGTGATGCGCCGGGTGCGCTTGTCGAGGTAGGCGTGCACCACGCAGTAATCGCCGATCTTCAACTGCTGCGCCTCTTCCGAGTAGGGCATCAGCAAGTCCTTGGACAGGCCCCAGTCGAGGAAGATGCCGGCACCGTTGATGTCCTTGACCTTGAGACTGGCGAACTCACCGACCTGCACCTTGGGTTTCTCGGTGGTGGCGATCAGCTGGTCTTCGCTGTCGAGGTAGATGAACACGTTCAGCCAGTCGTCGAGCTCAAGCTCGGCGTCCTTGGGGAAGTAGCGCCTGGGCAGGAGGATCTCGCCGTCGGCGCCGCCGTCCAGGTAAAGACCGAACTCCACGTGTTTCACGATTTGCAAACTGTTGTAACGCCCAAGCAGAGCCATTTCCGATGTTCCTCAAGACAAGGCGGCTATTCTACACCTGAAGCTGCCCGGCTGCCCGATCCGTGGGAACCGCCGAGCGCGGCGCGCATCTATTGCCTGGCAAGCAACCTGCAAGGATTCGCTCATGCCTGTCCGTCTGCCCAGAGCCCTGCTGCTCATTCTCGCGTTTGCCTTCACGCTCGCGGCCTGCAGCCGTATCGACCTCGCCTATCGCAACCTCGACCGGCTGGTGCCCTGGTCGCTGGGCGACTACCTGGACATGAATCGCCAGCAGAAGGCCCTGCTCGACGAACGGCTCAAGGGCCACCTGGCCTGGCACTGCAAGACACAACTGCCCGGCTACCTCGACTGGCTCGACAAGGTGCGCCTGATGGTCGCCAACCAGGGCGTGACCGACCAGGCCCTGCAGCAGCGCACTGCCGAGGCGCGCCAGGCCATCGGCCGGGTCGCTGAAGAGATCACCCCCTCCGCCGCCGAACTGCTGCGCGGCATGAGCGACGCGCAGGTCGGTGAAATGCGCAAGGCATTCAGCGACGACATTGCCGAGCGGCAGAAGGAATACGTCGACACCCCGCTACCCAAACAGATCCAGGCCCGTGCCACGCGCATGGAGAAACGCCTGACGCCGTGGCTGGGCGAGCTCAATGCCCGCCAGCGCCTGCGGGTGATGACCTGGTCCCAGGCCCTCGGCGATCAGAACAGCGAATGGATCGCCAATCGCCAGGCCTGGCAGCAACAGTTGCTGCTGGCCATGGAACAACGCCATTCGCCAGCGTTCGAGCCCCGTCTGGCGCAGTTGCTGCAGCGCAAGGAGAGCCTGTGGTCACCGGCCTACCGCATGGCCTTCGAGAACACCGAGCTGCAGGCCCGCAGCCTGCTGGTCGACCTGATGCAGCAGAGCAGCCCGGCGCAGCGGCAGTTTCTGCTGGACCGGCTGGCCAAGGTACGTCGTGACTTCAGTGAGCTGAAGTGCCTCAAGGGGTGAGGATCGGGGTGGCCTTTTCGCGGGCAAGCCCGCGAAAAGGCCACCATCGACTCAACTGACACCCCTCACCTGCCCCTGCGCCGATAGGGAAACACATCGATCACCTTCCCTTCCCGTATCGCCCCCTGCAATCCCTGCCAGTAGTCCGCGTCATACAACTCCCCATGCAGCCGACTGAACAACCGCCGCTGGCCGATATCGGCGAACAGGAACGGCGGAAACTCCTCGGGAAACACATCGTGCGGCCCGATCGAATACCACGGCTCGCCAGACATCTCATCCTCCGGGTAGCGCGGCGGCGGGATATGGCGAAAATTCACTTCGGTGAGATAGCTGATCTCGTCGTAGTCATAGAACACCACCCGCCCATGCCGGGTAACGCCGAAGTTCTTCAGCAGCATGTCGCCGGGAAAGATGTTCGCCGCCGCCAGTTGCTTGATCGCCAGCCCGTAGTCCTCCAAGGCTTCGAGCACCTGGGCCTCGCTGGCCTGCTCCAGGTACAGGTTCAACGGCGTCATGCGCCGTTCGGTCCAGCAGTGGCGGATCAGCACGCTGTCACCCTCCACGACCACCGTCGAGGGCGCGACCTCCAGCAGCTCGGCCAGGCAATCGGCTTCGAACTTGGCCACCGGGAAGCGAAAATCGGCGAACTCCTGGGTATCGGCCATGCGCCCCACGCGGTCGACACCTTTCACCAGACGGTATTTTTCGATCACCGTCGCTCGGTCGACGGTCTTGGAGGGTGAAAAGCGATCCTTGATGATCTTGAACACGGTATTGAAGCCCGGCAGGGTGAACACGCTCATCACCATGCCGCGCACGCCGGGTGCCATGACGAAACGGTCGTCGGTACTGGCCAGGTGATTGATCAACGCGCGGTAGAACTCCGACTTGCCATGCTTGTAGAAGCCGATCGAGGTATACAACTCGGCAACGTGCTTGCCCGGCAGGATGCGCTTGAGAAAGTTGACGAACTCCGCCGGCACCGGCACATCGACCATGAAGTACGAGCGGGTGAACGAGAAGATGATCGACACCTCGGCCTCATCGGTGATCAGCGCGTCGACCTCGATGCCATGGCCCTCGCGATGCAGTAGCGGGATCACCAGCGGCCACTGCTCGTCACGGGTGTACAGACGCCCGACCAGATAGGCGCCCTTGTTGCGGTACAGCACCGAGGAAAACAGCTCCACGGCCAGCGCCGGGTCCTTGCATACCCAGTCGGGCAGGCATTCACGCAGTCGCTCCTCAAGGCGCGCCAGGTCGGCGTCGAGGTCGCCATAGGGCACCTCGAAAGCCTGGTCGGCAAGGATCCCCCGCAACAGACCACCCAGGCCGTCGCGCAAGTGGTAGGTGCGGGTCTGTGCCGCGCGCTCGTGGCTGCGCATGGCCGGGCGGGTGGTGTGGATGAACATGCAGCCGTCGCTGATCAGGTCGTGGCTGAACAGGCTGCAGAACAGCGAGTTGTACCAGGTCTCGGCCAGCTCATCGTCCAGGCGCGGGTCGATCAGGCGGATGTAGGCGCTCTTGACCAGCGGCCAGTGCTCCACGTCCAGCAGCAGCGAGGCGTCGAAACCTTCGCGCAGCCAGCCGTTGACCTCGGCGACCTTCTCCTCGTACAGGTTGATCCGCGCAGCAGCGGCCTGCTGGATCGCCTGCCATTGCGCCTGTTCGAAACGCTCGCGGGCGCCCAGGGTGATGCGGCGAAAGTGTTCTCGGTAGTTGTCGAAGCCATCGAGGATCATCCGGGCGATGGCTGCGGCGGGCCAGGGCTGGGGCATGGTGAGAGGCTCGGTGGGTGGCGGAATGAAAAGAGCTTAGTCGGGTGTCGGTCTTTTCGCGGGCCAACCCAATTGCCAAAGCAAGAAAGCACAAGAAACGCCCCGACACCTGACGTACACTCGCGCCCCTGCCCAGAACCCGGAGATACCCGTGAGCCCCATCGCCCTCGCCCGCCTGCTGACCCTTGCTGCCGTCTGGGGTGCGAGCTTCCTGTTCATGCGCATCATCGCCCCTGAACTGGGTACGGTACCGACCGCCTTCTTTCGCGTCTCCATCGCCTGCCTCGGCCTGATCGGCATCCTCGCCGCAGCCAGGGTGCGCTGGGACTTCCAGGGCAAGCTCGGCGCCTGCCTGGTGCTGGGCATGATCAACTCGGGCATTCCGGCGACCTTCTATTCGGTCGCCGCGCAGGTACTGCCAGCGGGGTATTCGGCAATCTTCAACGCCACCACACCCCTGATGGGCGTGCTGATCGGCGCGTTGTTCTTCCGCGAAAGCATGACCCTGCCCAAACTGTGCGGGATCTTCCTTGGCCTGTTCGGCGTCGGCATCCTCAGCGGTGCAGGCCCGGTGGCGCTGGACATGGCCCTGGTGCAAGGCGCCCTGGCGTGCCTTGCGGCGACCACCTGCTATGGCTTCGCCGGCTTTCTCGCCCGCCGCTGGATCGGCGGCCTGGACAGCCGCCTGTCGGCCCTGGGCAGCATGCTGGGAGCGACCTTGCTGCTCAGCCCGCTGTTTGCCTGGAGCGCACTGACCCAACCACCCGCCAGCTGGGGTGGTTGGTCGGTGTGGCTGTCGTTGCTGGGCCTGGGGCTGGTGTGCACGGCCTTCGCCTACATCCTGTACTTCCGCCTGCTCAACGAGATCGGACCCGTCAAGGCCAGTACCGTGACCTTCCTGATTCCGGTGTTCGGGGTGCTGTGGGGGGCGTGGTTGCTGGATGAGCCGCTGTCGATGGCGCACCTGTATGGCGGGATCCTGATTGCCGCAGCACTGTGGTTGGTGCTGCGGCCGGCGCGTGCCTGAAACCGTACCGCCGCAGGCGGTATTCAGGCCTCGGCCATCTTCACCCCAGGCTTGCGGAACACGAACAGCAACCCCACCACGATCAGCCCCATCCCCAGCAGGCTCAGCGGCGCCAGGCGGTTACCGAAGATGAGGAAATCCATCACTGCGGTCACCGCTGGCACCAGGTAGAACAGGCTGGTGACATTGACCAGGTTGCCTCGGGCGATCAACCGGTAGAGCAGCAGCGTCGCCAGCAACGACACCACCAATCCCATCCACAGCAGGGCGCCTACGAAGCTGGCGCTCCATTCGACATGCAGCGGCTGGAACGGCGCAAACACCGCACACAGGGCAAACCCCGCCAGGTATTGCAGCGGCAAGGTTCCCATCGGGTTGTCGGTGATGCGCTTCTGCAGGATCGAGCCGAACGTCATGCTGGTCAGCGCCAGCAGGGCAAACAGCATTCCGGCCAGGGAAACCCCACCCAGGTTGATGCCTTGGTAGACCACCATCACCAACCCGCCAAGCCCCAGACCCAGGCCAAACAAACGGCTCCATGAACGCTGGCGCTCCATCAGCACCACGGTGAGGATCGGTTGCACCCCCATGACCGTGGCCATGACACCAGGGGTGACGTGGGTGTTGAGCGCCAGCAGGTAAAAGATCTGGTATGCACCGAGCAGCACGCACCCGGTCCCCAGGGCGCGCAGGATACCGCCGCGACTGCGCGGCCAGCGCAACCTCAGCAAGGGGCCGATCAGCAATAGCCCTGCCAGGGCCAATGCCGAGCGCAGCAGCAGGAAGGCGAAGGGGCTGGCCTGGGCCAGGCCGAGCTTGGAGACGATCGCCCCGCTGCTCCACAGCAGGACGAACAGGCTGGTGGTGGCCGCCGAGGCCACGGATGCTTTCGAAAGGACAGACATGTATTGCCACCTGAATATTGGGCAAGAGCCAAACGGTGGGCGCGCTTCAGCGAGGAAAGAGGCCGACCGTGTTCAGTAGGTTGCGAGTGCGCTTGGGCCGGCGAGAACGCCGATCAGCCCAGCACGACCACGCAGCGGGGCGCAGATACGCCGCCGACGACGCCACTGACAGGTGGTGGGTAGTGACTGATCATGGCCGGCTGCTGGCTGCCACGCACGACAACGCCCGCGACAGGCGCGAGAACGAAGGCAGTGGTGGAAGGTCTGGCTGGCATGAACAAGTCTTCGGGGAAGATGAATGTTTCGGAATATATCCGTGAATGCGGGGCTGGGCAACACCCTAGGTGATCGGGCGGCCTTTTTCGCGGAAAGCCCGCGAAGAAGGCCGCGGCGAATCAGAACAACCAGCGATACAGCAGATAGGCCACCACCACCGCCAGCACCGGCCGCAGGATGCGGTAGGCCTTGGGGTTGGAGCGCTTGAACTGCTTCACATGGGTGCTGATGCGGTTGCTGAAGCGCTTGCTCCAGGCGTAGGCCTGGTTGATCCCACCCACCCGCTCGTCGTCGGTGTTCTGCGGCGCGGTGGCGCGGCCAAGGAACGCGCTGACCTTGCGGTTGATGCGGGTCATCAGCGGGCTGTTGAGCGGACGCTCGACGTCGCAGAACAGGATCACCCGCGTCACGTCAGTTTCGTTCTTCACCCAGTGCACATAGGTTTCATCGAACATCACATCTTCGCCGTCACGCCAGGCATAGACCTGGCCGTCGACGTAGATGCGGCAGTCGTCGGAGTTGGGCGTGGACAAGCCCAGGTGATAGCGCAGGGAGCCGGCAAATGGATCGCGGTGCGGGTTCAGGTGGCTACCGCCAGGCAACAGGGCGAACATTGCACCCTTGACGTTGGGGATGCTGCTGACCAGCTCGACGGTACGCGGGCACAGTGCCTCGGCCGACGGCAGTGGCTTGTCGTACCATTTCAGGTAGAACCGTTTCCAGCCCTTCTTGAAGAACGAACCGAAGCCGGCGTCGTTGTCTTTTTCGGCTGCGCGGATATACCCCTCGTCGAACAGGCGCATCGCCTCTTCGCGGATCTCCTGCCAGTTATTCTTGAGCACATCCAGCTCGGGGAAGCGCTGACGATCCAGGTAAGGTTTGGAAGGCACACCGGAGAACAGGTACATCAGGCTGTTGTAGGGAGCGAACAGCGCCGAATGGTTGACGAACTGGCGCAGTACCGGCAGGCGTGCCTTGCCGCGCAGGTGCACGAACAGCACACTGCCGAAGAACACCAGCAGGACACCCGCCTTGGCGACGAAGGAAAAGGTCATGCAACACTCCTTGAGGGGAAATCAGGCCATCCCCAGATAGCCGGACATGATAAACCCATCGAAGGCCGCTGCAAGTCACAAGCGGCAAGCGCGAGGATGAAGATCAAGGTCGCTTGACCCGGATCAGCACTCCTCGGCTTGCTGACTGCGCTGTGGACCTGGCGTTACTGCTGGTTTTCCTGCTCGCTGAACATGTCGCTGAACAACATGCTCGACAAGTAACGCTCGCCCGAATCCGGCAGGATCACCACGATGGTCTTGCCCTGCATCTCCGGCTTTTCTGCCAGGCGCACTGCCGCCGCCATCGCCGCGCCGCAGGAAATGCCGCACAGGATCCCCTCCTCCTGCATCAGGCGGATGGCCATGGCCTTGGACTCTTCATCGGTGACTTGCTCGACTTGGTCGACGAGCGACAGGTCGAGGTTCTTCGGCACGAAGCCTGCGCCGATGCCCTGGATCTTGTGCGGGCTGGGCTTGAGTTCCTCGCCGGCCAGGGTCTGGCTGATCAGCGGCGAAGCCACCGGCTCCACGGCCACCGACAGCACCGGCTTGCCCTGGGTGTGCTTGATGTAGCGCGACACGCCGGTAATGGTGCCGCCGGTGCCGACACCTGCGACCAGCACGTCAACGGCGCCGTCGGTGTCGTTCCAGATTTCGGGCCCGGTGGTCTTCTCGTGAATTGCGGGGTTGGCGGGGTTTTCGAACTGCCCTGGCTGGAAATACAACGCAGGATCGGATGCGACGATCTCGTTGGCTTTTTCGATCGCCCCTTTCATGCCCTTGGCAGGGTCGGTCAGCACCAACTCGGCGCCCAGCGCCTTGAGCACCTTGCGCCGCTCCAGGCTCATGGAGGCCGGCATGGTCAGCATCAGCTTGTAGCCGCGCGCCGCAGCGACGAAGGCAAGGCCGATGCCGGTGTTGCCCGAGGTGGGCTCGACAATGGTCATGCCCGGCTTGAGCTTGCCGCTGCCTTCGGCGTCCCAGACCATGTTCGCGCCGATCCGGCACTTCACCGAATACCCTGGGTTGCGCCCTTCGATCTTGGCCAGGATGGTCACCCCGCGCGGGGCGATGCGGTTGATCTGCACCAGCGGCGTGTTGCCGATGGAGTGGGCGTTGTCGGCGTAGATACGGCTCATGGCAGGGGTCCTTGAATCGTTGGAAACAGGCGGGAAAGCCTCAAGGGTAAGCCTGCCCCGGCAACCCGTAAAGTCCGTTCGAACCAAGCCCGGCGCCTGGCGGTCAACCGCACAACCTGCCCTGGAGAGCTTGCGATGAAAGCCCGTTATCGCTGGCCGCTGATCGGCCTGGCCGGCCTGATCGTGCTGCTGGTGGCCCTGCACCTGGCCCTGCCCTACCTGGTACGCGACTACCTCAACGAAAAGCTCGCCGACATGGGCGACTACCGCGGCGAAGTCGCCGACGTCGACCTCGCCTGGTGGCGCGGCGCCTACCAGATCAACGGGCTGAAGATCGTCAAGACCACCGGCAAAGTGCCCGTGCCGCTGCTCGATGCGCCGCTGATCGACCTGTCAGTCAGTTGGCATTCGCTGTGGTACGACCAGGCCGTGGTCGCCGAGGTAGCCTTCGTGCGGCCCGAGCTCAACTTCGTCGATGGCGGCAGCAAACAGAACTCGCAGACCGGCCAGGGCACCGACTGGCGCCAGCAACTGGAGAAACTGCTGCCGATTACGCTCAACGAAGTGCGCATCGAAAACGGCACCCTGACCTTTCGCAACTTCAACTCCAAGCCGCCTGTGGACCTCAAGGCCACACAGCTCCAGGCCAGCATCCGCAACCTGACCAACGTGCGCGACGAAAAAGGCCGACGCGACGCCAGCTTCGAGGCCGACGCGCTGATTGCCGGCGATGCCAAGGTCGAAAGCCGCGCCACCTTCGACCCGTTCAGCGACTTCGATGACTTCGAGTTCCGTCTGCGCGCCACCGGCATCGAACTGCGCCGGCTCAACGACTTCGCCAGTGCCTATGGCAAGTTCGACTTCAATGCCGGGCATGGTGACGTGGTGATCGAGGCCCAGGCCGAGAACGGTAGGCTCAATGGCTATATCAAGCCGTTGCTGCGCGATGTCGATGTGTTCGACTGGCAGCAGGATGTCGAAAACAAGGACAAAGGCTTCTTCCGCTCGATCTGGGAGGCGGTGGTCGGTGCCAGTGAAACGGTGCTGAAGAACCAGCCGAAGAATCAGTTCGCCACCCGCGTCGAACTGAGCGGCAGTGTGCATCAACAGAACATCAGCGCATTCGAAGCGTTCCTGCAGATATTGCGCAATGGTTTCGTCCAGGCATTCAACGCCCGCTACGAGCAGCCGCCGCCCAAGACTGACTGAAACGCGGGTGACGGGCCATTCAGCGACTGAATACCCGGTCTGCGTTTGCAGCGGCCTGGGGCCGCGTTATAGTCGGGGCACATCATAGACATGAGTTCTCGGTGTCGGCCTTTTCGCGGGCAAGCCCGCTCCCACAAGGTACCCTCCCCCTGTGGCAGCGGGCTTGTCCGCGATGAGGCCGCCATCGACACCCCGCAGAGGATCGGCTCCATGAAATTCGAAGGCACCCGCAACTACGTCGCCACCGACGACCTGAAGCTGGCGGTCAACGCGGCCATCACCCTCGAACGCCCGCTGCTGGTCAAGGGCGAGCCAGGCACCGGCAAGACCATGCTGGCCGAGCAATTGGCCGAATCTTTCGGTGCACGCCTGATCACCTGGCACATCAAGTCCACCACCAAGGCCCACCAGGGCCTCTACGAGTACGATGCGGTGAGCCGCCTGCGCGACTCGCAACTGGGCGTGGACAAGGTCCACGACGTGCGCAACTACCTGAAGAAAGGCAAGCTGTGGGAAGCCTTCGAGGCCGATGAGCGCGTCATCCTGCTGATCGACGAGATCGACAAGGCCGACATCGAGTTCCCCAACGACCTGCTGCAGGAACTCGACAAGATGGAGTTCTACGTCTACGAAATCGACGAGACCATCAAGGCGAAACAGCGCCCGATCATCATCATCACCTCCAACAACGAAAAAGAGCTGCCCGACGCCTTCCTGCGCCGCTGCTTCTTCCACTACATCGCCTTCCCTGACCGCGAGACCCTGCAGCGCATCGTCGATGTGCACTACCCGAACATCAAGCAGTCGCTGGTCAGCGAGGCGCTGGACGTATTCTTCGACGTGCGCAAGGTGCCGGGCCTGAAGAAGAAGCCCTCCACTTCCGAGTTGGTCGATTGGCTCAAGCTGCTGATGGCCGACAACATCGGTGAGGCGGTGCTGCGCGAGCGTGATCCGACCAAGGCCATCCCGCCGCTGGCCGGTGCCCTGGTCAAGAACGAACAGGACGTACAACTGCTGGAGCGCCTGGCCTTCATGAGCCGTCGCGGCAACCGCTGAGGGGCTGGCCATGCTGCTCAACCTGTTCAATGAAATGCGCGCGGCCAAGGTGCCGGTGTCGGTGCGCGAACTGCTCGACCTGCTCAACGCCCTGCAACAGCGCGTGGTATTCGCCGACATGGACGAGTTCTACTATCTGGCGCGGGCAATCCTGGTCAAGGACGAGCGCCATTTCGACAAGTTCGACCGCGCCTTCTCGGCCTATTTCAAGGGCCTGGAAAACCTCGACCGCCACCTGGAAGCGCTGATCCCCGAAGAATGGCTGCGCAAGGAGTTCGAACGCTCGCTCAGCGATGAAGAGCGCGCACAGATCCAGTCGCTCGGCGGGCTCGACAAGCTGATCGAGGAATTCAAGAAGCGTCTCGAGGAACAGAAGGAACGCCACGCCGGCGGCAACAAGTGGATCGGCACCGGCGGCACCAGCCCGTTCGGCTCCGGCGGTTTCAACCCCGAAGGCATTCGCGTCGGCGAGGCCGGCAAGCGTCAGGGCAAGGCGGTCAAGGTGTGGGACCAGCGCGAGTACAAGAACCTCGACGACCAGGTCGAGCTGGGCACGCGCAACATCAAGCTGGCCCTGCGCCGCCTGCGCAAGTTCGCCCGCGAAGGCGCCGCCGAGGAGCTCGACATCGACGGCACCATCGACCACACCGCCCGCGATGCCGGGCTGTTGAACATCCAGATGCGTCCGGAACGGCGCAACACGGTCAAGCTGCTGTTGCTGTTCGATATCGGCGGCTCGATGGATGCTCATGTGAAAGTCTGCGAAGAGCTGTTCTCGGCCTGCAAGACCGAGTTCAAGCATCTGGAGTACTACTACTTCCACAACTTCGTCTACGAATCGGTGTGGAAGAACAACCTGCGCCGCACCTCCGAGCGGTTTTCCACCTTCGATCTGCTGCACAAGTACGGCGATGACTACAAAGTGGTGTTCGTCGGCGATGCGGCGATGGCGCCGTACGAGATCACCCAGCCGGGCGGCAGCGTCGAGCACTGGAACGAAGAGGCCGGGTACGTGTGGATGCAGCGCTTCATGGAGAAATTCAGGAAGATCGTCTGGATCAACCCCTACCCCAAGCAGACCTGGAACTACACCGCGTCCACCCAATTGGTGCGCGAGCTGGTCGAGGACCGGATGTTCCCGCTGACCTTGCAGGGGTTGGAGGAAGCGATGAGGTATCTGTCCAAGTAGCCTGTACCGACCCTATCGCGGGGCAAGCCCGCAGGCCCCCTGCCGCTCCTGAGAACAGTGGGGAATCTGTGGGCGCGGGCTTGCCCCGCGATAGCGCCCGATAGCTCACGCCCAGCGCTGCAGATACCCCTGCTGCTCCCGCCACGCCGTCTCCTGCACCACCGCCCTGAACCGCACCACCGCCCCTGGCATGCACTGCGCCAGCTGTGCCAGCGCCAGTGGCGTCAAGGCGCCCAGCCGCGGATAGCCGCCGATGGTCTGGCGATCATTGAGCAGCACGATCGGCTGACCATCCGGCGGCACCTGCACCGCCCCCAAGGGAATCCCCTCGGAAATCATCGGCGCACCCTGGTAGACCAGTTGCGGCCCCAGCAGGCGGCTGCCCATGCGATCGGCACGGCTGTCCAGCGTCCAGTCGCTGTTGAAGGCCTCGAACAGGCTGGTGCCGCTGAAGTCGCCGATCTGTGCGCCCATCACCAGGTCCAGTACCGGCTTGGCCGGATATTCCGGGCGCAGGGCTTCGGGCACTTCACGCAAGGCCGGTGCGCCCTCGGCAAAGCGCAGAGCCTGCCCCTTGGCCAGCGCCTCGCCGCGCCCCTCGATGCCCCCCAGCGCTTCACGCGCCACCGTCGAACAACTGCCCAGCACGGCTTCGCCCACAAAACCGCCAGGGGCGGCCAGGTAGGCACGCACACCCTGGCGTGGTTGCCGCAGCGTCAGGCGTTGGCCCTTGTGCAGGGCGAAGCTGCGCCAGGGCGCCAGCGGCTGGTCGTCGACCCTGGCGTCCAGGTCGGCGCCGGCCAGGGCCAGCACACAGTCCTGCTCGGCGAGCAGGCTCAACCCACCCAACGCCACCTCCACCACGGGCGCGTCCAGGGCGTTGCCCAGCAGCCAGTTGGCCCAGTTCATCGCCACCCAGTCCAGCGCCCCGCCCTGGGTCACGCCCAGATGCCGCACACCCAGGCGCCCGGCGTCCTGTAGCTGGCACAGCGCGGTGCTGGCTTCGATTCTCAACTGCCTCATGCCAGCGCCTCCAAAGGACGGTCATCCCCGCCCAATGCCATGAATTCGGTGTGCGACACCGCCACGAAACGTACCCGGTCACCCGGCTGCAGCAAGCTGTAGCCATCACGTTCGCGGTCGAACAGACGCACCGGCGTACGCCCGATCAGGTTCCAGCCACCCGGCGACACCGCAGGATAGGCCGCCGTCTGCCGCTCGGCGATGCCCACGCTACCGGCCGCAACGCGCTTGCGCGGCGTGCTCAGGCGTGGCGTGGCCAGGCGTTCGTCCACCAGCCCCATGAACCCGAACCCCGGTGCAAAACCCAGGGCGAACACCGGGTAGTCACGCGCGCAGTGCAGGCCAATCACCTCGTCTTCGCTCAGGCCGCTGCGCGCAGCCAGCAGCGCCAGCTCCGGGCCGACACTGGCGTGGTACCACACCGGAATCTCGTGACGCCGACCACTGTGGCCTGCATCCGGCTGCAAACCTTCCAGCGCCTGGCCAATTCGCGCGCGCGCCTCCCCTGGCACCAGGTTCGACTGCAGCATCAGGGTGGTGTAGGACGGTACCAGGTCGACCAGGTGCTCACCGAACGCTGCACGCAGGCGCTGGTTGGCGGCGAGGATCCACGGCATGTTGGCCTCGTCGATGGTGTCGAACAGCCGCACCATGAGGCTGTCGATCGCCACCACTTCGATACGTGGCTTCATCGCGACATCCTCATGCCTGCAACGCATCGAGGGCCTGGCGGATCTGCCGCACCGCAGCCACCGAGCTTTCGTTGTCGCCATGCACGCACAAGGTAGCGGCATCGAGGCGCAGCGCGCTGCCGTCGTTGGCCACCAGGGCCTCGCCACGCGCCAGGCGCACCGCCTGCTCGACCACCAGGGCCGGGTCATGGTGCACGGCACCGGGCAGGCGGCGCGACACCAGGTGGCCGCTGGCGGTGTAGGCGCGGTCAGCGAACGCTTCGAACCACAACGGCACCCCGACCTCGTCGCCCAGGGCCTGTGCAGCACTGTCGTCGGCGGTGGCCATCAGCATCAGCGGCAGGCCGGCGTCGTAGGCGGCCACGGCTTCGAGCACCGCACGCAACTTCTGCGGGTCGGCCATCATGTCGTTGTACAGCGCGCCATGCGGCTTGACGTAGGCCACACGACCACCGAGCACCTTGCAGATGCCGTCCAGGGCGCCGACCTGGTAGTGCAGCAGGTCGCGAATCTCGTCGTCGCTGCAGGCCATCGAACGGCGGCCGAAGCCGACCAGGTCCGGGTAGGCCGGGTGCGCGCCGATGGTCACGCCATGCTGCAGCGCCAGGGCCACGGTGCGGCGCATGGTGCCAGGGTCGCCGGCATGGTAGCCGCAGGCGATGTTGGCGCAGTCCACGAAGGGCATGACCTCGGCATCCAGGCCCATGCGCCAGTTGCCGAAACTCTCGCCCATGTCGCAATTGAGAAGCAGGCGGTTCACCTGTCGAACTCCTGTTGTGCTGTTCATAGGTCTACCTTAACGCGCCTTCAGTTCTTTGCCGCGGGTTTCTGGCAGGCTCAGGGCGGCGACGATCACGATGCCATAGGACACCGCAGCGAATGCGCCGATGCCCAGGCCCAAAGGGATCTTCTCGCCGAGCAGGCCGATCAGCAGCGGGAACATCGCCGCCAGCACCTTGCCGACGTTGTAGCAGAAGCCCTGCCCCGAGCCGCGGATGCGCGTGGGGAACAGTTCGGTGAGGAAAGCCCCCATGCCGCTGAAGATGCCAGACGCGAAGAAGCCCAGCGGGAAGCCCAGCCACAACATAACGCCGTCACTGACCGGCACCTGCGTGTACAGCAGGACGATGACGAACGAACCCACCGCGAACAGGATGAAATTCTTGCGACGCCCCAGCAGGTCGCTGAGGTAGGCGCTGATCACATAGCCGATGTAGGAACCGACGATGACCATGGCCAGGTAGCCGCCGGTGCCCAGCACGCTCAGGCCGCGTTCGTTCTTGAGGAAGGTCGGCAGCCACGAGGTGATGGCGTAGTAGCCACCCAGCGCGCCGGTGGTCAGCAACGAAGCGCGGATCGTGGTCCAGAGCATGCCGGAGGCGAAGATTTCGTAGAAGTGCGAAGGCGCTTCGGGCTTTTCTGCACGCTTGGCTTCGCGATAGACCTCCGGGTCCTTGACCATGCGGCGTACGAAGATCACGAAGATCGCCGGCAACAGCCCGAGCAGGAACAGTGCACGCCAGGCCTGTTCGGCCGGCAGCCAGGAGAACAACAGGGCGTAGAGGATCGCGGTCAGGCCCCAGCCGATGGCCCAGCCCGATTGCACCATGCCCACTGCCTTGCCGCGGTCCTGGGCACGGATCACCTCGCCGATCAGCACCGCACCGGCGGTCCACTCGCCACCGAAGCCAAAGCCCATCAGGGTGCGGGCGATCAGCAGCTGTTCGTAGCTCTGGGCGAAGCCGCAGAGGAAGGTGAAGAAGGCGAACCACAGCACGGTCAGTTGCAGGGTACGTACGCGGCCAATGCGGTCGGAGAGGATACCGGCGACCCAGCCGCCGATGGCCGAGGCGATCAGGGTGCTGGTGTGGATCAGGCCGGCCTCGGCGGTGCTGATGCCCCAGATCATGATCAGGGTGGGGATGACGAAGCTGAGCATCTGCGTGTCCATGCCGTCCAGGCCATAGCCGATCTTGCAGCTCCAGAAGGTGCGTCGTTGCTGGGAGTCGATGTCACGGTACCAGGCAAAGGGCCCGCCCGAAGATCGGGCGGGTGCCTGCTGCTGTACGCCGGTGGGGTTCATGGATGCCTCGGCTTGTTGGTATTGTTTGAGGAACGACTGCGTGTTCGCGGCCTGGACGCTATTGTTCAAAGCCCGCGCAACCTGCGTCCAACGAGAAAAACCGTCGGTCTGGAACAAGAAAACCTGATCGCCCAGCCTTGCGAGCACACGATGAACCTGCGATTTCTCGAAACCTTCGTCTGGGTCGCCCGGCTCAAGAGCTTTCGCCTCACCGCCGAGAAGCTGTTCACCACCCAGGCCTCGGTGTCCAGCCGCATCGCCGCACTGGAGGCCGACCTCGGCGTGAAGCTGCTGCTGCGCGACTCGCGCGGTGTCAGCCTGACCCCGGAAGGCAGCAAGGTGCTGGAGTACGCCGAGCGCATGCTCGACACCGCCAAGGCGATGAAACAGTCGCTGGGCGGCGAACGGGCGGTGGTCGGCCGGATCCGCCTGGGGGTCATGGACACGGTGATCCACACCTGGATGAGCGCCTTGGTGGCCGAGTTGACCGAGCGCTACCCGCAGGTTGAAATCGAGTTGGTCGCCGACACCTCGCTGAACCTGCGCGACCAGTTGCAGAAGGGGTTTCTCGACGTGATCCTGCAGACCGACCTGCTGCGCCAGGAAAGCATCCGCAGCCTGGACCTGGCGCGCTATCCCATGGGCTGGATCGTCGCCACCGGCTCACCGCACCATCGCGACTATGCGTCGCTGGCAGAACTGGCGCGCGAGCGGATCATCACCTTTTCGCGCAACTCCCGGCCGCATCAGGAGGTGTTCAGCCTGCTGCAGAGCGCGGGGAGCGAGACGCCTCGGCTGAACTGCGTGAACTCGGTGTCGGCAATCACCCGGCTGCTGCGCGATGGCTTCGGTATCGGCGCCCTGCCCCCGGCGCTGGTCGCCGCAGAGCTGGCACGCGGCGAGCTGGTGCTGCTGACCGGGCTGCAGCCACCGCCTAGCCTGGAGTTGGTGGTGTCGTGGCAGACCGGGGTGGAACTGGTCGATGAAGTGGTGGGGTTGTGCCGGCAGGTGCTGGGGCGCTATGCGCAGGATGTGGGGAGGCAGCGGATCGTGCTGGTCTGAGCCAGGCAGTGTCAGTGTCGGCCCTATCGCGGGACAAGCCCGCTCCCACAGGGATTGAGCTGGCCTTTAGATTTTGAACAGGACAGTAGCTCCCGAAGGTCCAACACTGTGAGAGCGGCGGTTCGCCGCTGCGACTCGTCCCGCGATGAGGCCCGCCCCGGCAACAAAATAGCTGCAATCTAGCGCCAGCTTTCCTTCACCGCCCGGCGCCGCCCGCCCAGGATCACCCAGCCGATCCCCAGCAACAGGCTCTCGACCAGGAACGCCAGCAGGAAGCCGCTGGCGATCCCCCAGCCGATCGCCTCGGGCACCAGCAGGATCTGGTAGCTGTAGCCCTTGAGCGTCTCTTCACGCAGCTGCGGATCGGCCTGCACCAGCACATGCCAACTGCGGCTGGCCCAACTGCCTTGCAGCGCCTGCCATTCGTTTTCCAGCAACTGGTTGCGAATCACCAGGCTTTCGATGCTGTTGGCGTCACTGTTGAACACCGGGTCGTCACTGGTGCGGTAATGGCGCACCAACGCCTGCAGATCACCTTTGAAGAAGCGCTCGGCAGTTTCCTGGAAACCCGCCAGCGCTTCGCGCGACTCGAGCATGTGGGCCTCGACCCGCTGGCTGTAGTCCTTGACCAGGCCAGGCACCTGGACACCGGCCAGCAGGCCGAAGGTGAACAGCAGCAACCGCAGGTAACTTCTGAACATGCTCTGTCCTTAGCCTTTGGCGACGCACTCGCCGTGCCGCCACAGGGCCCATTGACCCGGCTCGTAACGCTGCCAGGTCTCGTTTTCGGTCAGGGCCTCGGTGGCGATCACCGTGACCACGTCATTGGGCGTGGTTTCCGATTGAAAATCCACGATCAGGTCGACATCCTTCAACCGTGCGGCACCAAAAGGTGCGCGCCGGGTAATATGTACCAGCTTGGTCGAACAGAAGCAGAACAGCCAGTCGCCGTCGCTGAGCAGGCAGTTGAACACGCCCTTCGCACGATACCCGGCGCAGGCCTCGACCAGCACCGGCAGCAGCGCCTCGACCTCCACTGGTTCAGGGAATGCCGCACGCACGCGGTTGAGCAGGTCGCAGAAGGCCGCCTCGCTGTCGGTGTCGCCGACCGGGCGGTAGAACGTCTTCTCGCCACTGAAATCGGCGAGCTGGCCATTGTGCGCGAAGCACCAGTTGCGCCCCCAGAGCTCACGCACGAAGGGGTGGGTGTTGGACAGGCAGACCTTGCCGACGTTGGCCTGGCGGATATGGCCAATAACCACTTCGCTCTTGATCGGGTAACGCTGCACCAGGTTGGCCACCTCCGACTCGCTGCTCGCGGCCGGGTCCTGAAACAGGCGCAGGCCACGCCCTTCGTAGAAGGCGATGCCCCAGCCGTCGCGGTGCGGACCGGTACGCCCACCACGCTGCATCAGGCCGGTGAAGCTGAAGACGATATCGGTGGGGACATTGGCACTCATGCCCAGCAATTCACACATTGGCGAGGGCTCCGTCCTAGATCCGTGGCTCGACGCGGCCGCCACCATTGCCCGGGCGACGCACCGGGGCGGCAGGGGGCTCTTCACGGTAGCGATCACGACGATCGGCGACGGGCGCGTCGGCCATCACTGCATCGTCTTCGGCCGCCTGGCGCTTGGCGGCGGCCTCGGCCTTCTCGCGGCGCTCACCAGCCCGTTTTTCCAGTGGCCAGCGCACCAGCACGAACAGCAGGTAAAGGCCGAAGGCGATCATCCCGTACATCGCCAGGTCCGAGGCCGCGCGCCAGGCGTTGTTGCCCACCTTGAACGCCAGGTCCAGAGCGGTAATGGCAACGGCCGGGGCAAAGCTGTCCTTGACCGGATCGACAATGGTGGGGGTGAACAGCAGCACGGCAACGATCACCCGCAGCGGCTCGCGCAGCCAGCGCCACATCCAGCCGGTCAGCTTGAAGGCCACCAGCAGGCAACCCAGGGCGGCGACAGCGTAGAGGCCCCAGGCCAGTGTGTAGTCTTGTTCGATCATGGTGTCCGTGCAAGGCAGGCAAAGAGATGCCTATGATAAACACTTTTACGGGCACAGGCGCCTCTTCCCTCTTGAAGCCTGAGCGACCTCTTCGCGGGCAAGCCCGCGTCTACGGACCTGCGATGCTCGCGAAGAGACCGGCACAGACGCCACCAAACCACGGACATCCCATGCATACCAGACCCAAGCCCCCCATCGCCCGCCCTGCCCAAGCCGCCGATCCCTACGCCTGGCTGCAGGAGCGCGACGCCCCAGAAGTGCTGGCCTACCTGGAGCAGGAAAACACCTACCAGCAAGCCTGCCTCGCCGACCAGGCCGAGCTGCGCGAACAGCTGTTCGAAGAGATCAAGGGCCGCATCCTCGAAACCGACCTGTCGCTCCCCTCCCCCTGGGGCCCCTACCTCTACTACACCCGCACCACGGCGGGCGACGAATACCCGCGCCACTACCGCTGCCCGCGCCCGGCCGACGACAGCAACCGCGTCGACGAAAGCGCCGAGCAACTGCTGCTCGACCCCAACGCCCTGGCCAACGGCGGCTTCCTCGCCCTCGGCGCGTTCAATGTCAGCCCCGATCATCGCCTGCTGGCCTACAGCCTCGACACCAGCGGTGACGAGGTCTACACCCTGTACGTCAAGGACCTGGACAGCGGCAGCGTCACCACCCTGCCCTTCGACGACTGCGACGGCAGCCTGACCTGGGCCAACGACAGCCGCACGCTGTTCTTCGCCGAACTGGACGACACCCACCGCCCGTGGCGCCTGCGCCGCCACACATTGGGTGAAACCGACGCCAGCACCGTGTTCGAAGAGCCGGACGGGCGTTTCTTCCTGCACTGCTACCGCGCAAGTTCCGAACGCCAGCTGGTGCTGCTGCTCAACAGCAAGACCACCAGCGAAGCCTGGGTGCTCGATGCCGCCACGCCACAGGCCGACTTCACCTGCCTGGCGCCGCGGGTCGAGGGCCACGAATACTTCCCCGACCACGGCCAGCTCGACGGCCAGTGGCGCTGGTTCATCCGCAGCAACCAGGACGGCATCAACTTCGCCCTGTTCCACGCCCCGGCCGACCAGGTGCCCAGCCGCGCACAATGGCAGGTGCTGGTGCCGCACCGTGACGACATCATGCTCGAAGGCCTGAGCCTGAACGCCTCGGCGCTGTCACTGAGCCTGCGTGAGGGCGGCCTGCCGATCATCGAAGTCCGCCCCCAGGGCCTGCCGGCCTATCGCGTCGAATTGCCCGACGCCGCCTACAGCCTCTACGTGCAGGACAGCCTGGAGTTCTCCAGCACACGCATCCGCCTGCGCTACGAAGCGCTCAACCGGCCGGCCCAGGTCCGCCAACTGGAGCTGGCCAGTGGTGAGCAGCAGGTGCTCAAGCAGACCCCGGTACTCGGTCGCTTCGATGCCGACGACTACGTCAGCCAACGCCTGTGGGCGACCGCCAAGGACGGCACCCAGGTGCCGATCAGCCTGGTGCGCCGCCGTCAGGACCTGGACCGCGAGGTGCCGCTGTACCTCTACGGCTACGGCGCCTATGGCGAGAGCCTCGACCCCTGGTTCTCCCACGCCCGCCTGAGCCTGCTCGAGCGCGGCGTGGCCTTTGCCATCGCCCATGTGCGCGGCGGCGGCGAGCTGGGTGAGGCCTGGTACCGGGCCGGCAAGCAGGAGCACAAGCAGAACAGCTTCGACGACTTCATCGCCTGCGCCGAACACCTGATCGCCCAGGGCGTCACCCGCACCGAGCAACTGGCGATCAGCGGCGGCAGCGCCGGCGGCCTGCTGATGGGCGCAGTGCTCAACCAGCGCCCTGAGCTGTTCCGCTGCGCCATTGCCGAGGTGCCTTTCGTCGATGTGCTCAACACCATGCTCGACCCCGAGCTGCCGCTGACCGTCACCGAGTATGACGAGTGGGGCAACCCCGAGGAGCCTGAGGTGTACGCACGGATCAAGGCCTACGCCCCGTACGAGAACGTCAAGGCCCAGGCTTACCCGGCCATCTTGGTGGTGGCCGGCTACAACGACAGTCGCGTGCAGTACTGGGAGGCGGCCAAGTGGGTAGCGCGCCTGCGCACCTGCAAGACCGACGACAACCTGTTGCTGCTCAAGACCGAAATGGGCGCCGGCCACGGCGGCATGAGCGGGCGCTACCAGGGGCTGAAGGATGTGGCCCTGGAATATGCGTTCGTCTTCAACGAGCTGGGCGTGGTGTAAATCGCGTTTCTTGTTGTCATAGAGTTCTCGCATACCCGTGGCCTCTCCCACAGGGTATGTGGAAGCTCTCAAATACCGGACGACACGAAGAACAACACATGCCCGACCCAAGCCTCCTCAGCGCCGAAATCCGCGACATGCTCATGGACTGCGGCTTGTTCGACAGCCTGCAGCCCAGCGACTTCCAGGCCGTCGCCGGTTACTTCGCCATCACGGCGATGACCGAGGGCCAGACCATCTTCGCCGAAGGCGACGCCGGCACCTTCATGTGCATCCTGCACCGCGGCGTGGTGTCGGTGCGCAAGACCGACGGCAACGGCCAGCAAGTCGAGATCGCGACCTTGCGCAAGGGCCGGGCCTTCGGCGAAATGGCCGTGCTCGACGGCGAACGGCGCTCGGCCAGTTGCGTGGCGGCCAGTGACTGCCAGTTGCTGACGCTGGGCAAGGACTCGCTGGACAAGATGCTCAACGACGCACCGCGCATCGCCGCGCGGGTCATCCGCGCCCAGGCCGTGGCGTTGTCGAAGCGCTTGCGGATGCAAGACGGCCAGCGCCTCTCGCAACAGGTCTAGGCTCTGTATGAAAAGCCTTGATACTCGGTGATGCTGCGTTGAAAACAGCCTGGTGCGCCAGCCCGGTCGGAATGCTCATTTACAACCCGTAAAGTCGAGCGCGACTCCGACCGTTCCTCGGCTGTTTTCGCCTTGCCTGACCTTCGTCTCAAGACCTTTCATACAGAACCTAGTCGTTCTTTTTCGGTGGGTCCTGGGACAGCCCTGGCAACGGCTGGTCCTTTGGCGGCCCAGGCAACGGCATTGGCGGCAGCAACGGCGCGCCGGGCTGGCTGCTGCCGGCCTTCGGTGGCGTGCTCGGGGTAATCTGCGGATAGGGCGTGGGCGTCGGCGTACCCGGTGCACCTGGCACCGGGGTGATGCTGCCCGAAGGCTGCCCGGCGGCATCGGCCAGCGGGGCGGCAAGCAGGAGCAGCGTGGCAAGGATCACAGGCAACATCGGTAACCTCCCGTCCGGAACCTGCCTACAGGCTACGCCCAATTGCGCGCTTTTGCCTGTCCGCCAGGCCCGCAGGCGCGCTAGACTCGATGCATAACCGTCATTGCCCTGATAACGAAAAAGGTAACACCATGAGCTCGGCCTCCAACTCCGCCGCCACCGCCCGCCTCGACCGCATCCTCGCCGACGCCAAGCGCGACAAGGAAATGGGCTACCGCGACAAGGCACTGAAGATGTATCCGCACGTCTGCGGGCGCTGCGCCCGGGAGTTCTCCGGCAAGCGCCTGTCGGAACTGACCGTGCACCACCGCGACCACAACCACGACAACAACCCCCAGGACGGCTCCAACTGGGAGCTGCTGTGCCTGTACTGCCACGACAACGAGCATTCGCGCTACACCGACCAGCAGTATTTCGGCGAAGGCTCGCTGAGCACGCCGAAAACCAATGTCGCCACGCACAACCCCTTCGCCGGCCTGGCTGCCCTGATGAAGAAGGACTGACCGTCGATTCATCCGCCCACGGCGTCGGCTAGCCCGTATAATCGCGCTCTTTTTTTGCGAAGGGCCCCGACTCGTGGCGAACAAACGGTACAGCTGCATCGGCCTGTTCAACCCAAAATCCGCTGAAAACGTAGGCTCGGTGATGCGTGCGGCAGGCTGCTACGGCGTCAACTCGGTGTTCTACACCGGCAAACGCTACGAGCGCGCCCGCGACTTCGTCACCGACACCAAGCGGGTGCACTACGACATCCCGCTGATCGGCATCGACGACCTGCAGCGCATCATCCCGCTGGGCTGTACGCCAGTCGCAGTGGAGCTGGTCGACGGTGCACGGCCACTGCCCGAATACACCCATCCGGACAGGGCGATCTACATCTTCGGCCCGGAGGACGGCAGCCTCGACGAAAGCGTGCGCGCCTGGTGCGAAGAAACCATCTACATCCCCACCCAGGGCTGCATGAACCTGGCCGCGACGGTCAATGTGGTGCTGTATGACCGGCTGGCCAAGGGCTTGAATACTCGCTCCGGGCCCAAGTTCAAGTAACGGGGATCAGGGTAATTGCACTGAACGCCGGGGCAGCCTCCAAGGTCAGCTGATGTACCAACCCACAAGGAGACCTACCCATGCTCGATATCCATTCGGCGTCAGACAGGCATGACCACAACGTCCAGGGCTGGGAGCGCGTCAGCTCACTGGCAGGCGGTGCCCTGATGATCAGCAAAGGGATGCGCCACGGCGGGCTGATCGGCTTGTTGCAGGTAGCGGTGGGCGGCATGGCGCTGGCCCGCGGCATCAAGGGCCACTGCGCGACCAAGGCCTGGTTCCACAAGCATCGCGCGGAGTACAACCGGTTGCATGCCGATATCGAACGCGGGGCAGCTGAATTGAAGGCGCTCAAGGCCAGCGCCGAGGCGGCGACCCGCACGGTGACGGTGACCGGTAAGGATCCGTTGGCTGGGGTCTGAATCGGCGGTGGCCTCTTCGCGGGCAAGCCCGCTCCCACAGATCTCGAGAACACCGCTGAACCTGTGGGAGCGGGCTTGCCCGCGAAGAAGTCACCACCGGCTCAACGCAACAACTTGCTCTCCAGCACCTCGGACTCGCGCCCCAGCACGCTCTCGCTGATCTGGATGAATTCCTCCGTGCTGACACTGGCCATGCGCATCAGCGCGCGCGTGACGTCGTCCAGCGAGCGCTTGTTGTGGCTGTGCAGGCGAATCTCGCGGTCGAGCGCCTGCAGCAATAGCACACCCCTGGCCACCTGCATTGCGTCGGCCTGCTCGGTGCGAAGGGTCTTGACCTTGGCGCCGTCCTTCTGCAACCGCACCTGCAGCGCCTGGTAGCGATCATCGCTGATGCCGCCAGCGCGGCGCAGCACTTCGATGGCGTAGTAGTCGGTCAGGCTCTCGCCCAGCCAGTCACTGCGATCACGGTCGTCGATCTGCGCGAACAGTTGCACCAGCTCACGCAGCAGTGGGCTGCTGCCGCTCTCGCTGATCAGTGGGCGTGTGCTGTGCAGGTACAGCGAGTTGCGCGAGGCACGCGCACCGCGCCACATGTCGTCGCGGGCACCGACCACCAGCAGCTTGGGCGGATTGCGCGGGAACACCGCCTGCAACTGCGGCCAGACGAAGGTCATCAGGGTGAGGGTATCCATACGCCGCATGCCCTGCCCCTGCGGTGCGGCGACCGTCACCTCGGTATCCCCCAGGCGTGCGCGGCGGCTGCCGAGGTTGCCGGCGAGCATCCAGCCAGTGGGGCGATCGAACAGGCGCGAGACGTTGTCGATACGGAATTTCTGCTTGCCGATGCGCGGCCAGGCCGTCTCGACGCTCTGCCAGCCCGACGGCAGCTCGAAGGCCAGGCGTGTGACCAACTCGGTGCCATCCTGCTGATCGAGACGGGCCGGGGGCACGAGCTGATCGCCGCGAAACAACGCCCAATGCGGCGTGATGCGTGCTTCATGGGCGCTGCCATGGGGCTTCACATCGAGCTGCACGCGGTAGCTGAGGCTGCTCTTGCCTGCACCGGGGTGCCAGACGCCACGGTCCTGCTGCACCTGCCACTGGCCGTCCGCCTTGAAATCGCTGTAGGCGCCCTGCCTGCCCAGGTCGAAGTCCAGGCTGCGCACCGGCGTGCCCTCGGCCAGGGTCAGGCGCACTTCGGCCTGGCCCGTCTGGGGCAACAGGCGCACCTGGTAATCCAGATCGACCTTCTTCGCCCAGGTCGGGAAGCTGGCCGACAGGGCCAGTAGCAACAACAACGGGCGACGCATACAGAAACTCCTTGTTCCCCAGAGGCGCAGGCCAGGCGGATCAGCCGGCGCGAAATATCAGGTGGTCTTCCCAGTCGTCTGCGTCGACATCGTTCTCGCTGAGCATCCGCCCGGACTGGGAAATGCGCTGCTCATGGACCTGCTCGCGGTCGCCGCAGACCAAGTGGTGCCAGGCTGGCAGGTCCTTGCCCTCGCTGACCAGGCGATAGCCACAGGTGGTCGGCAGCCATTTGAACTGGTCGGCCTTGCCTGGCGTGAGCTGGATGCAGTCGGGCACCTGCTCGAAGCGGTTGGGGTAGTCGCTGCACTGGCAGGTGTTCATGTCCAGCAGTTTGCAGGCGATACGCGTGTAATAGATGCTGTTGTCATCCTCGTCTTCGAGCTTCTGCAGGCAGCATAGCCCGCAGCCGTCGCAGAGCGACTCCCATTCCTGCGGATCGAGCTGGTCGAGGGTCTTGCGCCGCCAGAAGGGCGCGGGGTCGGCGATCATCACACGTTTTCCTGCAATCACTTTGAAGGCCGCGGCGCGCGGCGGCGCCAGTCTAGAGCCTGGCCCGACGCAATGCCATACCGCTTGTCAGTGCCGAACGGACGCAGTAGCGTTCAGGCTTTCCCTCTTCCTTTCGCAGGAGCCCGCATGAGCGCCAATCCCCGCATCGCCGACTATGCCATCAACGAGCAGTTCATCAACCGCTGGTCACCCCGTGCGTTCAACGCAGAGCCGATCAGCGAAGAAACCCTGCTGAGCTTCCTCGAAGCCGCGCGCTGGGCGCCGTCGGCCTATAATTCGCAGCCCTGGCGCTTCCTCTATGCCCGCCGCGACACGCCGAACTGGGAGCGCTTCCTGGAGTTTCTGGTGCCGTTCAACCGCAGCTGGGCGCAGCAGGCCTCGGCGCTGGTGCTGATCCTCTCCAAGACCACCTTCACCGCCCCGGGTGCCAGCGAAGAAACGCCTGCCCTGTGGCACACCTTCGATACAGGTTCGGCCTGGGGGCACCTGGCGCTGCAGGCGAGCATCAGCGGCTGGCACACCCATGGCATGGCCGGGTTCGACCAGGAGCTGGCGCGCAAGGAACTGAAGATCCCCGAAGGTTATGTACTGCACGCGATGGTGGCGATCGGCAAGCTGGGCGACAAGGCCAGCCTGATCGAGGCGCTGCAGGCCCGTGAAGTGCCGAGCCCGCGTCGACCGCTGAGCGAGTTGGCGGCCGAGGGTGATTTCAGTCTCTAAGACTGGGCTGGCCCTATCGCGGGACAAACCTGCGATAGGGCCAGCAGAAGCACCTCAATACCCGCGCGAGAAATCCACTTCACCGCGCAACCCCTGCCCCGCCGCATAGGCCCGGACGTTCTCGACGAACAAGCGCACCATCGCCACCGGCGAGGTAGGCGCCGAACTGTGGCCGGTCAGCAGCAACCCCCAGGCGGTCCAGAACGGATGGCGCTGGGGCAACGGCTCCTGGCGGCAGACATCGATCACGGCACCCGCCAGGTGCCCGCTCTTGAGTGCCTCGACCAGGTCGGCATCGACCACCGCCACACCACGCCCGGCGTTGATGAACAACGCGGTCGGCTTGAAGCACTGGAACAGCGCGGCATCGTACAGGTCATGGGTGGCCGGGGTATCCGGCAGGAGGTTGAGCACGTAATCGACCTCACCGACCAGCCGCGGCAACGCATCCAGCCCCGCCACTTCGACGAACGGCGCCTGCTCGCGCGGGCTGCTGGCCACGCCATACAGGGTCACGCCAAACGGCAGCAGGAACTCGGCAACCCGCTGGCCGATGTCGCCGGTGCCGACGATCAGCACCTTGCGCCCTTCCAGGCTGTTGCCCGGGCGGCCGTCCCAGCGCCGCTCGACCTGGCTGACCAGGCGCGCCAGCACATCGCGCTCGTGGACCAGCATGTAGGTCAGCATGTACTCGGCCATGACCTGGCCAAAGATGCCCACCGCGCGGGTCAGGCGGTAGTCACGTGGCAGGCCGTCGGCCAGCAGCGGCGTGATCCCCGCCCAGGTGGACTGCATCCAGGCCGGCTTGTGGCCCTGGCGCAGCAGGCTGGCGACCAGGTGCGGCTCGCCCAGCCAGATCGGGCATTCAGGGGCTTGGCGCGACAATTCGGCGGAATCGCCACTGGTCAGGACCTCCAGGTCCGGTGCCAGCTCGCCCAGCAGGCGAGCGTAAAGGGCATGATCCTGTTCAGCGATCAGAACGCGCATCTCGATGACAACCTTGCAGAACGACGAAAGCGGCCCGTCGAGGGCCGCCTGGTGATAGGGTTCGCGCCCCGGCTCAGGCCGGATCGTTGCGCCGCAGCAGCTCTTCGGGCAGATGCTCGATGTAGTCGTCGTCCGGTGGCGGCATCTGCAGGTGGTAACCCTGGCTGTCGAGGTTCTCCAACACCTTGACGATGTCCTCGCGGGCCAGCTTGCGCTCGGGGGTCAGCACCAGGTCGAAGGCATGCACCGGCGTACCGAAGAACGGCAACAGGCCCTCGGGCACGCGCTCCAGGCCCTCGGCCTTGAGCACATACAGGTACATTTCGCGCTTGCGCGGGCTTTTGTAGATCGAGCAGATACGTTTCATCGAGTCTCTCCGGCGCCTGCCAGATCATCCAGCAGGGCCTGGCCCATCCGCTCACGGCGCCAGCCGCGCAGCGAATCGGGCAATTGATAGGGGCCATTGGGGTAGCCGCTCTTGAGCAGGGCTTCCAGGGCCTTCTTGCGCAGCATCAGCTCAGGGGCGATCTGCAGGCGCTCGCCTTCGGCCTGGCCGATGGCGCGCAGGCGCTTGAGAATGCCGGCGGCTTCGATCGGCAGCGGCTCGGGCAGCACCGCGGGCCATTGCTCGGCAGGCTGGCTGGCGGCGTTCTTGATCAGCTTGAGCAGCGTTTCGCCGTCCTGGCGGATGGTGCGCGGGTGCATCTCCTCGATCTTGGCCAGCGCCGACAGGCTGTCGGGCTGCCCCTTGGCCATGGGCCACAGCGAGTGCTCCTTGAGGATTCGACTGCGCGGTACATCGCGGCTGCGCGCTTCACGCTCGCGCCAGGCGCACAGCTCGCGCAGCACCGCCAACTGCTGCGGGCCCAGCTTCCAGGCCAGCTTGACGTCGCGGTAAAGAGTTTCAGGCTCGACTTCACGACGCATTTGCGCCACCAGCTCGGCGCCGTCCTCCAGCACCCAGGCGTACTTGTCATCCGACAGGCGCGGACGCAGGGCGGTGAACAGCTCGGCCAGGTGCACGGCATCTTCGGCGGCGTAGCTGACCTGGGTTTCGGACAGCGGACGCTGCAACCAGTCGGAGCGCGTCTCGCCCTTGGGCAACTCGATGCCCAACACGTCCTGGACCAGGCGCGAATAGCCCATCGAGAAACCGATATTCAGGTAGCCCGCGGCCAACTGCGTGTCGAACAGCGGCTGCGGCAGCTTGCCGGTCAGGCGCAGCAGGACTTCGAGGTCTTCGCTGCAGGCGTGCAGTACCTTGACCACGCCGCTGTCTTCGAGCAATTCGCCCAACGGCTGCCAATCGCGGATCAGCAGGGGGTCGATCAGGTAGGCGCTTTGGCCATCGCCGACCTGCACCAGGCCAGCCTTGGGATAGAAGGTATCGACCCGCATGAATTCGGTGTCGACGGCCACGAACGGCAGCGTACGCCACTTCCGGCAGAGTTCGGCCAGGGTCTGGTCGTCACGGATCCAGTGTATTTCGATGGCCACAAGGCTCTCCCACAAACATTGGCGCGCAGTATATACGGCGCGGGCACTGCTCGTGAAACCCGGGCCATCCATGGTGGCGATCAGCGGTAGCGCTGGCGCGCGATCAGTTCCTGGCCGTCAGCCAGGGGCGACACCCCGCAAACATGTCCAGCGACTGCTGGTACACCTCGGTACGCACCTGCAGCAGGCCGAGCATCGAGTGGAACAGGTTGTCCTGGCTCAGCGGCGTGTCACGCATCTTCGACAGGCAGTCGGTATCGACGGCGAAGTCCTGGCGGTAGCTGTCGGAGAACCAGGCCAGCAGCGGGATATGTTTCTGCTGGTCCGGGGCAAGCATGTACGGGGTGCCATGCAGGAACAGGTTGTATTCGCCCAGCGACTCGCCATGGTCGGAGAGGTAGATCATGGCGGTATCGACCTTGTCCTGGTGCTTGCGCAGGGTGTCGATCAGCGACGCCAGCACCTCGTCGGTGTAGACCAGCGTGTTGTCGTAGCTGTTGACGATGTCCTGCTGGCTGCACTGATTCAGGGCGTTGCTGCGGCACACCGGAGTGAAGTGCTCGAAGCCTGCCGGGTAACGCTTGTAGTAGTCAGGGCCATGGCTGCCCATCTGGTGCAGCACCAGCACGGTATCCTTGTCGAGGCTGTCGAGCAGCGCATCGAGGTTCTGCAGCAGGATCTGGTCGTGGCACTCGCCATCGGCGCACAGGACCGGGTCCTTGGCGCTGGTGAGGTTGACGTAGTTGAATCGATCGCAGGTGCCTTTGCAGCCTGACTGGTTATCGCGCCACTGCACCTCGATGCCGGCACGCCCGAGGATATCGAGCAGGCCCTCGCGGCGGCTGGCCAGACTCGGGTCGTAGTCCTTACGCGCCATGCCGGAGAACATGCAAGGCACCGACACGGCCGTCTCGGTCCCGCACGAATGCACATCGGTAAAGCCCAGCAGGCCAGCCTCCTTCGACAGGCGTGGCGTGGTATCGCGGCCATAACCCAGCACACCGAAGTTCTCGGCGCGGGCACTTTCACCCACCACCAGCACGGTCAGCGACTTGCGCTCGTGCTTCTGCCAGGCGGCATCGCGATGGGCATCTTCGCCGTATTTCTGGAAGGGTTTGGCAGCGCTGCCGAGCTTTTCGCTGGCATAGCTGAACGACGCCCCGACGATATTGCTCGGGGTGAGCATCAAGTGCAGTTCGTGGTGATTGCGAAACAGCGACGACAGGCCCTGGTAATTGACCAGCCCGATCGAGCCCAGGGCTGCGACGCAGGCGCCGCTGACGATGAGCTTGCCCATCAGCTCGCGGTGCCAGGGGCGGTAGGCAATGCGTGCCTTCCAGAGCAACAACGACGGCACGACGCCCAACCCCAGCATATAAAGTGCGAACTTCAACGACAGCAAGTCACGCACTTCTTCGATATTGGTTTCGGCGACATTGCGGAACATGCCGGCATCAATAAGTACGCCATATTGATTCATGAAGTAGGCGACACCGGCACCGCTCATGAACAGCACAATCAATACCGGTTTCAATACATACTTGAAGGCCAACAACGTCAATATCAGGTTGAAGGCGAACAACATCAGTACGGCAAACGCCAGGCCTAGCCACAGCCCAACCATGCCGGGGGGCAGGATGGTCTCCAGATGCTCCCAGAGGAACAGGTTGAGGCCGATCAACAGGTAAAGGCTGGCCAGCAGCGTGACCCACTCGGTCCGCAGTGATTTGATTTTCAACATGGCGTTCGCAATCAGAGTTTAGAAGCGACCAGGCGTACCCGGGCGGGCACCTTGGGAAGTTGGCCGAACTGTAGAAAGCGTAGCATCAATTTTTTGTGAAAAAGACGCCAACAATCGGTTGTGATGCGTCTTTCATGATTAATTAAAGTTCATTCAGCTGCCATTCAGCAGCGTTGCGACGCTGCCGCCTCACTCGGCGAACCGCTCCCGCCGTCGGCAAAGGCAGCTATCCTGAAGGATCAGGATTCTTACCAACCCCTGAAACAGAGGTGAAGAGATGCCAGTCCCGCACGATCTGCTAGCCGACCTGCACATTACCGAAGACAAGTTCCAGGCCCTGATCGACAAGGATCAGGACCTGCACAAGCTGCACAAGGAATACAACGCCAAGGACAAGGAAGTGCTGGCCGCCGAAGGCAACGGCACCAACGACGAGGCGGTCAACCGCCTGCGCAAGGAACGTTTGCTGATCAAGGACAAGATCGAACGGATCATTCATCCGCCCAAGGGTTGAGGTCGTTCGTTGCAACGCCATCGCGGGACAAGCCCGCGATGGCGTCAGCCGCCGTTACGCAGAGGCCGCCGCCTGCAACCCCGCCTCGAGGTCGTCGATCAGGTCGCGGTAATCCTCGATCCCCATCGACAAGCGCACCAGGTTCTCGCTGATGCCCATCACGCCTTTCTGCTGCGGGCTGAGCGAGTTGTGCGACATGGTCCAGGAATGGTTGATCATGCTCTCCACACCGCCCAGCGAGTCGGCGAGGACGAAGATCGACAGCGCCTCGACCAGGCGGTTGACCGCCGCCCGGTCCCCCTTCACACGCAGCGCCACCACCGCCCCGCCAGTGCGCATCTGGCGCTGGCACAGCGCATGCTGCGGATGGCTCTCAAGCCCGGGGTAGAACACCTGCTCGACCTGCGGGTGCTGCTCCAGGTACTGCGCCACGCGCAGGGCGTTGGCGCTCTGGCGCTCCATGCGCACATCGAGGGTCTTCAGGCCGCGCAGGGCCAGGTAGCAGTCGAACGGCCCCTGGATCGCACCCACCGCCATGCTGATCTTGCGCAGGCGCGCCAGCAGTTCATGATTGCCCGCCACCACCACCCCGCCGGTCAGGTCGGAATGGCCGCCGATGTATTTGCTCGCCGAGTGCATCACCAGGTCCACCCCCAGGGTGATCGGCTGCTGGTTCCATGGCGAGCAGAAGGTGTTGTCGATGCAGGTGAGGATGCCGCGCTCGCGGGCCAGGTCGCACAGCGGCTTGATGTCCACCAGGTGCAGCAGCGGGTTGGTCGGCGACTCCAGCCAGATCATCTTCGTATTCGGACGGATCGCTGCGGCGACGGCGTCCAGGTCGTTGAGGTCGACATAGGTGGTGGTCAGCCCGGAGGTGTGTGCCCGGTAGTCCTCCATCAGGCGGAAGGTGCCGCCATAGACGCCATTCATCACTACCACGTGGGCATCCTTGGGCAGCAGTTCGAGCACCGTGGCGGTGGCACTCACGCCCGACGCGCAGGCAACCGCACCGACACCCTCTTCCAGGGCTGCGACGCAGGTTTCATAGGCGTGGCGGGTGGGGTTGGAAACACGGCTGTAGGCGTATTCGGGATTGTCATCCAGCCCGCGCTTGATGAACGAGCTGGAGGTGACGATGGCCGGGAAGATAGCGTTGTCGGCGACGCTGGACTGCTCGCCAGCGTGGATGGTGCGAGTGGCGAAATTGCGCGGTTTTTCGGCCATGGTCGGATCCGTTGACTGAAGGGGGTCAGGTAGAAAACTGCCACTATCGCATATCCCGATCCGACCCGCTGCAACTGCGCCGGACGTAGCAAGCGATTCCCCGATTGGGCTACTCTCGAGAAACTTTTTCTGCAAAGCCGCCCCCTATCGCCATGGACAGTTTCGACCAGCACATCCTCACCCTGCTCCAGCGCGACGCCTCGATCTCCCTCAAGGACCTGGCCGAGGCGGTCAACCTGACCACCACGCCCTGCTGGAAACGGGTCAAGCGCCTGGAAGACGAAGGCTATATCCGCGGCCGCGTCGCCTTGCTCGACCCCGAGCGCATCAACCTCGGCCTGAGCGTGTTCGTCCAGCTCAAGACCCAGCGCCACGACAGCGCCTGGCTCGAGCATTTCGCCAGGACCGTGACCAGCTTCGAAGAAGTGATGGAGTTCTATCGCATGTCCGGCGACTGGGACTACATGCTGCGGGTGGTGGTCAGCGACATCGCTGCCTACGACCGCTTCTACAAGAAGCTGATCACCAGCACCGACGGGCTATCGAACATCACCTCCAGCTTTGCCATGGAACAGATCAAGTACACCACGGCGTTTCCGGTGTATCGGTGAGAAGGTCGCAGTAGCGGTCTGATGCGCGCTCACTGATCGCTTGATAGACCAGACCTATCAAACAGTCGGGCAAAGCAATTTGACGCCCGTGCCTGCAGGTTATAGCGTGGACATTACCCCCATCCCACCCTTCCGAGCGCGAACGTGGAACACAGCAGCCAGGCCCTGATCGACGGTTTCAACCGGAAAATCGACTACCTGCGAATGTCGGTGACCGACCGCTGCGACTTCCGCTGCGTCTACTGCATGGCCGAAGACATGCAGTTCCTGCCCCGCCAGCAGATCCTCAGCCTCGAAGAGCTCTACCAGGTCGCCGAACGTTTTGTCGCACTGGGCACCCGCAAGATCCGCCTGACCGGGGGCGAGCCGCTGGTACGCCAGGGCATCGTCGACCTGTGCGGGCGCATCGCCGCCCTGCCCGGCCTGCGCGAGCTGTGCATGACCAGCAATGGCTCGCAGCTTGGCCGCCTGGCCCAGCCGCTGTTCGACGCCGGCGTCACACGCCTGAACATCAGCCTCGACAGCCTCGATGCCCAACGCTTCAAGGCCCTGACCCGCACCGGCGACCTGGCCCAGGTGATCGCCGGCATCGACGCTGCGCGCCAGGCAGGCTTCCGCCGCACCAAGCTCAACTGCGTGGTGCTCAAGGGTCGCAATGACGATGAAATCGTCGACCTGGTGCGCTTTGCCATCGACCGCGAACTGGACATCACCTTCATCGAGGAAATGCCCCTGGGCGTGATCAGCGAGCACGAGCGCGGCGAGTCGTTCTACTCCAGCGACGATGTGCGCGAGCGCCTGGAGCCGCACTTCACCCTGATCGAATCGGCCGAATCCTCCCAAGGCCCGGCCCGCTACTGGCGCCTGGCCGAAGCGCCGCAGACGCGGGTCGGCTTCATCTCGCCGCACAGTCACAACTTCTGCGCCACCTGCAATCGTGTGCGCCTGACAGTCGAAGGCCGGTTGCTGCTGTGCCTGGGCAACGAGCACTCGATGGACCTCAAGCAGGTCCTGCGCAGCCATCCCGATGACAGCGAGCGCCTGGAACAAGCGATTCGCGAGGCCGTGCACCTCAAGCCCTACCGCCATCACTTCGAGGTGGGTGGCGAGGTGCAGATCCTGCGTTTCATGAACATGACCGGCGGCTGATCGGCCGTCTCTGGAACCGCCTTGATCGTCCATTCCAACACCGACATGCTGCGCATGCTGTTCACCCTGCGCGGCTCGATCGTCAAGCGCATCGCCCTGCGCTGCCTGATGGTGACCTTGCTGGCCGCCCTGATCGTGCTGGTCGAGCGACGTTACCCAGCGCTGTTCTACCCGGTCAGCGCCACGCCCTTCACCCTGCTCGGGTTGTCGCTGTCGATCTTCATGAGCTTTCGCAACAACGCCTGCTACGACCGCTGGTGGGAGGGGCGCAAGGCGTGGGGACGAATGATCATCGAGACCCGTTCGTTCATCCGTGAAAGCGTGGTGATCGCAGATCCGGCCCTGCGACGTGAGCTGCTGCGCAGCCTGTGCGGCTTTGCCCATGCGCTGAACGCGCGCCTGCGCAACGAGGACGAACTGCACGCCGCAAGCCCCTGGATAGCCGAGGGCGCAGTCATTACCAAGCACAATGTCTGCGACGGCATCCTGCGCGAAATCGGCGCACACTGTGCGCGACTGGCCGAACAGCAGCACATCAGCGAATTCCGCTACACCCTGCTCGAGCAACGTCTGTTGGGGCTTTCCGAGGTGCAGGCGACCTGCGAGCGGATCAAGGGCACGCCGCTACCGTTCCCCTATACCCTGCTGCTGCACCGCACCATCTACATCTTCTGCCTGCTGCTGCCGTTCGCCCTGGCCCAACCGCTGGGCTGGCTCGCGCCGCTGTTCACCACCATCGTCAGCTACACGTTCCTTGGCCTGGATGCGATCGGCAACGAGCTGGAAGATCCGTTCGGCCGCGACGAGAACGACCTGCCCACCGACGCCATGGTGCGCACGCTGGAGCGCGATGTGCTGTCGGCGCTGGGCGAGCCCCTGCCACCGGTACTGGAGCCGGTGAAGCATGTGTTGAGCTGAAGCAAGCCCTCGCCTGTAGGAGCGGGCTTTCCCGGGAAGAGGCCCGCCAGACCAACACATCGCTAACGATCAACCCCGACTCTCACACACCCCCACCGCCTTCAGGTGCGGCACGAAGTTGCACGGCCGATGCCGCGCATCCAGTTGCTCCACCAGAATGCCCTCCCACGCGGTGCGGCAGGCGCCGGTCGAGCCCGGCAGGCAGCACACCAACGTACCATTGGCCAGTCCCGCCAACGCCCGGCTCTGCACGGTCGAGGTGCCGATATCGAGAATCGACAGCGCCCGGAACAGCTCGCCGAACCCATCGATGTGCTTGTCCAGCAGGCACTGCACCGCTTCCGGCGTACTGTCACGTCCGGTGAAACCGGTGCCCCCGGTGATCAGCACCACCTGCACCTGCTCATCGGCGATCCAGTTCGCGACCTGGGCGCGGATCTTGTACAGGTCGTCCTTGAGCAACACCCGCGCGACCAGGCGATGGCCAATCTGCACGGAACGGGTGGCCAGCAGCTCGCCGGAGGTGTCGTTGTCGAACGTACGGGTATCGCTGACCGTCAGCACGGCGATATTGAGCGGTACGAACACCGCATCCGGTTTGACACTCACGGGGTTTGTCTCCAAGGGGGATTTTGCGTCACGCTAGAGCCCTGGGGCGCATGCGTCCAATCGATACGACGCACCGTCCGATCAACACCCTCTATCGCCAGGCCGAACCATGGACATCAAGCAGCTCAAGTTCCTCATCGCCCTCGACCAGACCCGCCACTTCGGCCAGGCCGCCGCGCTGTGCCACATCACCCAGCCGACCCTGTCGATGCGCCTGCGCAACCTGGAGGACGAGCTCGACCTGGTGCTGGTCAAGCGCGGCCAGCGTTTCGAGGGCTTCACCGAAGCCGGCGAGCGCATCCTGGCCTGGGCCAAGACCCTGCTCGCCGCCCACGACGGCCTGCAGGCCGAGGCCGCCAGTTGCCGCGGCCAGGTGGTCGGCAGCCTGCGCCTGGGCACCGTGCCGCTGGCCAGCTTCAACCCGATGGAGCTGCTACTGCCGCTGCGCGAGAAATACCCCGAACTGCACTTCCAGCTGAGCTCGCTGAGTTCGGAGCAGATCATCGACGGCCTGAGCCGTAACCAGCTCGACCTGGGCATCTGCTACCTCGACCAGGTCAATGTCAGCTTCTTCGACGTGATCGAGCTGGGCACCACCACCATGGGCCTGCTGCACGATACCCGGCACTTCCAGTTCGACACCGAGCAACTGCGCTGGGAAGACCTCGACGGCCTGCCGCTGGGCCTGCTGAGCAAAGGCATGCACTACCGCCAGTCGCTGGACCTGAGCTTTCGCAGCCGCGGCCTGGAGCCCCAGGCCGTGCTGGAGAGCGACTCGACCTTCCAACTGATCCAGGCACTGAACGCCGGCATCTGCTGCGCGGTGATGCCGCTGGACTGCGGCCTGGAAGATCTGAGCGAACACCTGCGCATCATCCCGGTGGCCGACGCCAGCATTCACAGCCCGGTGGGCCTGCTGCTGCGCCGCAGCGAACCGCGTTCGGCCATCGCCGAACAGTGCTTCGACGAAGCGCGGGCACTGTTCAGCGCAGGCTGAGGCTGCTCAGCGCTTGGCCAGGAAATCCAGCATCACCTTGTTGAACACCTCAGGCTTCTGCAGGAACGCAAAGTGGCTGGTGCCCTCGATGAACTGCAGCTTGGCACCGGGAATGCTCTTGGCGATATAGCGGGAGTGATCAGGCTTGATCGCCTCGTCGTGATCGCCGTCGACGATCAGGGTCGGCGCCTTGATGGTCGCCAGTTGCGCCGGCGTCCAGTTCGGTTGCTGCTGGTACATCTGGGCCAGCGCGGCATTGAGCTTTTCGAAACCGTCCGGCGTCGGCGACAACTGCTTGTACTCGTCGGCGGCACGGGTGATGAAGGTGCCGAAGGCAGGCTTCTTGTCGGCATCCGGGAAGGCGCCGGTCGGGTCGGTGTTGGCGCCGAAGGCGATGATCCGACCGACCTTGTCCGGGTAGCGCATGGCTAGGTCCAGCGCGGTGATGCCACCGTCGCTCCAGCCCACCACATCGGCCTTGCCCAGGCCCAGCTGTTTCATCAGGCCGACCACGTCATCGGCCATGGCGTCGTAGCTCAGCGGCAAGCCATTGGCATTGCTGCGTCCATGGCCACGGGTGTCCACCGAAATGACCTGGTAATGCGTCGACAGCGCCTTGGCCTGGCCGGCCAGGTAGTCGGCATTGGCCGGGCCGCCATGCAGCAGGAACACCGGCGTGCCCTTGCCTTGGATGTGGTAGGCGAGCTGAACGCCATTGACCTCGGCGGTCTTGAACGGCCCTGCAAGGTGTGGCGTGGGCGGCAGGACCTCCCAGCTTTCGGCAGCCTGGGCGGTAGCACCGAGCATCGCCAGGCCAAGGGTGCCGAGAAGCAGAGTGCCGCGGGCAAGGGTACGCAGGTGGGGCATGGTGACGACTCCGGTCGTTGGGGTTTCAGCTCGTAAACGCGCGCCACGCCGGTTTATTCCCTCACCACCCGTCACCCGGTCAGCGACCTTGCCCCAACTGCGCCGCCAACCACTGCGAAAACACCCGCACCCGCGCCGACAGCTGTCGACTCTGGGGGTACACCACCGACACCGGCATCGGCGGTGGCGGGCAGTCCGGCAACAATTCGCGCAGGCTGCCGGCCGCCAGTTCATGGACAATCCGGTAGCGTGGTACCTGAACGATCCCCAGCCCCGAGAGCGCCGCGCCGGTGTACAGGTCAACGCCGGTCACCGAAACCCTCGCGGGCAACAAACGCTCCACCACCTCACGACCGACCCTGAACTCCAGGGGCACCGCCCGCCCGGTGGCGCTGGACAGATAATCCACCGCGAAATGCTGCTGCAAGTCGTCCAGCGTCGCGGGCGTGCCGTGTTGCGCGAGGTACTCGGGGCTTGCCACGGTCACCTGTTCAAGGCTGGCGACCTGTCGGCCGATCAATGACGAATCCTGCAGCAGGCCCGCCCGCAGCACGCAATCCACCCCTTCGCGCACCAGATCGACCAGTCGGTCGTCCTCACCGATGTGCAGGGTGATGTCCGGGTACTGCGCCAGGAACCCACCCAGCGCCGGCATGACGAAATGCTTGGCCAGGGTGCCCTGGAGGTTGACCCGCAGCAGGCCCTTGGGCGGGGCATTGCGAAAGGCGCTTTCGGTCTCCTCGAGGTCCAGCAACAGGCGCACGCATCGGTGGTAGTAGGCCTCGCCATCGTGGGTCATGCGCACATGCCGGGTGGTGCGCTCGAGCAGGCGCACGCCGAGGCGCTGCTCCAGGCGCTTGATCAGGTTGGTGACGGTGGCCCGCGGGATCTGCAGGTCCTCGGCGGCCTGGGAAAAACTGCCGCGCTCGGCGATACGCACGAACACCTGCATTTCCTGGAAGCGATCCATGGACGGGTTCTCCTGGGGGGTGGCGGCTACGCTTGCTTCGCAAGGGAAAGACGCCAAGTCGATAATTAAAGCAAATGGAACACTGATCGCACTTGCCGCGCAATTATCTTTTTTCGCCAACAGTCCACACTCCTTCCCACACCCACTCAGAAGGATGCCCAGCATGACCTCTTCCGTAGCCCTGATCACCGGCGCCTCGCGCGGCATCGGTGCCGCCATCGCCCGCCGCCTCAGCCGTGACGGCTTCGCCGTGGCGATCAACTACGCCAGCAACGATGCCGAAGCCGATGCGCTGGTGGCCGAGATCCGCCAGGCCGGCGGCAAGGCCATCGCCCTCAAGGCCGATGTGTCCAGTGCAGGCCAGGTACAGACCCTGTTCGACACCATCGAGCGGCAATTGGGTCGCATCGATGTGCTGGTCAACAACGCCGGCATCCTCAAGGTCGCGCCCCTGGCGCAGACCAGCGACGAGCTGTACGCCCGCAACTTCGCGATCAACACCCAAGGCGTGTTCAACACCCTGCGCGCTGCCGCGACACGGCTGAACGACGGCGGGCGCATCATCAACCTGACCAGCACCACGCTGGCCCTGAAAATGCCAGGCTACGCCATCTACAACGGCACCAAGGCCGCGGTAGAGGCCTTCACCCAGGTGTTCGCCAAGGAACTGCGCGGTCGCAACATCACCGTCAATGCCGTGGCCCCGGGCCCGGTGGAAACCGAACTGTTCCTGGCCGACAAGACGCCCGAGCAGATCCAGGCCGCCACCCAGGCACCACCCCTGGGCCGCTTGGGCCAGCCAGAGGATATCGCCGGTGTCGTCGCCTTCCTCGCCGGCCCTGACAGCGGCTGGGTCAACGGCCAAATCCTGCGCGCCAACGGTGGCGTGGCCTGAACAGCCGATAACGCCGCCCCACGCCCCTGATCTTCCTGCCTTTTCTGCACCCCGGCCCCCGGGGTGCTGTCATGCGTGGCGGTTTATCGCCACGGCCTGTTGTGGTGCAAAAAAAAGATGGCGCGCGCAACGTTTTCGAGCAATTACTCGAAACTTCCGAACTTTCCCAATAAAAACAGTCGATAACAAATTTCGTACACGTGACTGTATGCGAAAGACGACCGAAGACCCTACCGCAAACCCGCCATTTTTTTCATGACAAAGATGACAACTGCGAAGGTGTTCACAAACTTCGCGATGGCGGATTACCGCCAACTAATAAACGACACAAAAGGATGTTCTAAATAGTCTCCACAGGAGGGTCAGTTTATCCCCACCCAACAATGAATCGCGCCGCGGCCGTGCCTAGAGCACACACTTAATGTCCCTTGCCAGGTATGGCGGGGAACCGCCAGGCGCTGTTCGTTTTTTCTCAGCACACACCGTCATGAACCGTACAGCCCGCGATTTACAAAGCCTCCATGCGCCGTCTTCGTCCTGCAAAGCACGTCCACGGCCTCGCTCATTCGGCAACCCGAACGTCATACGAATGAAACATTCGGAATCCCGAATAAAACAACGACCGACCCCGGCAGTGCGCATCGTTTCGCGAAAGTTCAAGGACGCCCGTTACCTGATGATCATTGGATCCATGGCACGGTACTTGCCAGAATTTGATCCGCTGCGGAGTCCTTCCGCGACGTGCCTTGCGAAAGATGAGCGAACTATGACAAGCGAATGGCCATTGGCTGTCGAAGTTCGCCCGTGCCACCGAGACAGACCTTACGTCGGATCGTGCTGTTTATCCTGAACATGTGAAACAACAAAGGCGCCCTTCAAGACCGCCAATAACT
>NZ_BCBT01000062.1:0-38866 GCF_001320965.1 Pseudomonas sp. NBRC 111143
CTTCAGGCAAGCACCTGTCAGCCCTCACGCAATCACATTGCAAACACCTTGGAAAGCCATGCTCAAAAGCTGGCTTACCCTAAGCCTTCAACGCCTTCTTCGGATAGATATCATAGCGGCTGGACTTGCCTTCCAGGCTATGACTCGGCTTTGGCCCGTCGATGATCGGCGCCTTGCGCGGGCGCTTGACCACCACCCGGTGGCTGGCCAGCGCCAGCGCCGCCTCCAGCAGTGCAGGAGCATCCAGGTCGTCGCCCACCAGCGGGCGGAACACGCGCATTTCCTTCTTCACCAGCGCGCTCTTGTCACGATGCGGGAACATCGGGTCAAGGTAGATCACCTGCGGCGCCTCGCCCTGCCAATCGCGCATGCGCTCGATGGCGTTACCGGTCAGCAGGCGCATGCGCTCGACGATCGGCGCCACTTCGGCATCCAGGCGCCCACGCGCCAGGCCATCCTCGAGCAACGCAGCAATCAACGGCTGACGTTCGATCAGGGTCATCTGGCAGCCCAGACTCGCCAGCACGAAGGCATCCTTGCCCAGGCCCGCAGTGGCATCGAGCACCTGGGGGCGAACGCCTTGGGCAATACCGACCGCCTTTGCGATCATCTGTCCATTGCCGCCGCCGAACAGACGCCGATGCGCCGCCTGCCCTTCGACGAAATCCACCCGCACCGGGCCGGGGGCCTGCGGGCCCAATTGCTGGATCTGCAGACCATCAGCACCGATTTGCACAGCGAACTCCGCCGCGTCATCCACCTGCGGCAGGCCCAGACGCTGCGCCCATTCCTGTGCCTGCGCCTGGAACGACGCCGACAGCGCCTCGACCCTGATACCTGTGCCCTGCTCTTGCTCTGCCATCCGATCCCGCACTCGAAAAAATTAATGAAACCCCGGCCACGGCCGATAAAAGCTCTATCCGCTATTCTGCCAGAGCACAACGCGCGCGACTGCCATGTCAGATACTCTTCCCATCGGTTTGACCTACCTGTCGCCAGTCGGCAACTACGGTCGCCAGAATACCCAGGCACTGGGCGGCGTCAGCCACCTGTGGCAGGACTTCTTCGCCCGCGCGATGGCCGAGCAGTCCGCAGAAGAGCAGGACAGCTTCAGCCAGGCATTGACCCGCCAGTACGACAAGGACAGCGGCGAGCCACTGGGTGGCGCCAAGGCGCTGGCATTGATCGAAATTCAGCGCGCGCTGCCGGTTCAGGATACCGAGGTGCGTCCGCCAGAGCCGCTGTTCCTGCCCAAGGCGGAACTGGAAGCCAACCTGCTGGAGCCGGCCCCCGAACCCTTCAGCGCCAGCGAACTGATCGAGCAGCAGCGCCAGCTCGACCTCAACGGCAGTTGGCTGCGTCCGCTGGTGATGAACCAGGGCCATCCTTCGCCCGAGCCGGGCCCTGCGCCTTCGCCGCGCCCGCTGCACCTGCCGATCGCCGAACTGGAAAAGTACCTGCTAGAGCCGGCCCCGGAACCCTTCGACGACGCAACCCTCGCCAAGCAGCAGACCGACCTGGAATTCGACACCCATTGGGCGCGCCCGGTGGTGCTGAACAACGTGCGCGTACACGCCTGAATCAGCGACAGACCTGCCACCGCCCCGCATCCAGATGAAAGTGATTTGCGTGGGCGGCGTTGTAGTCAGGCCCAAGCACCGTACTGAAGCTCTCGCAGGCCGCGTCGCGCGCTTCGCGCAGGAATTGCGCCTTCGCCCCGCCCGCCTGCCAGTCTCGCGCCAGCACGATGCGCTGGCCATCCTTCAGACGAAAACCGCTGATGTCCAGGGCATTGGCCGTCGCGTGCTGGCTAAGCCGCCCCTGCTCGCGATGATAGACATTGCGACAGGCAAAACTGCCCAGGTGATCCACCTGTGCCACCGACTGGCCAAACACACGCTGCGCCGCAGGCTGCAGGCCGTGAGTCTCGAACAGCGCATAGGCCACCGCCAGCGGACAACTGGCGAGAAAGCTGCTGCTCAACCGCGCCTCGCCAGCGTCGATACGCCATACGTTGCGTAACGGACAACGCGCCGTTTCCGGGCTGTCGGCCTGTTCCCGATAACGCAGCGCTGAGGTTTGCAGTGCCTGTCGACACAGGTCCGGGTCGTCACGCAGGCGTGACAGCTTGTAGGCCGTCAGCAGGTTCGGCGGCTGACGCACATCCAGCGCCGCCCAGGGGTTCCACGCCGCCGGGGGGCGCCAGCCGAGATACCAGGCAACAGCGCCTGCGACCATCACCCCGCCCAGCACCGTCGCCAGCAAACGCATGGCCGATCAGCGTCGGAACAGATCGTTGAGCTGGGCGAACGGCACCGCCTGCTCGCCGTAAGCGAAGGTGCCCTGGTCGCGGATCTCCAGCGCCGCACGCTGCAACGCCCCCAGCGCTGCCCTGGCCATTGATGAACCCACACTGATGCGCCGCACGCCCAGGTCCTGCAACTGGTTCACCCCCAGCGGCACGCCCGCCATGCCCATCAGCACGTTGACCGGCCTGGGCGCAACGGCCTGCACCACTGCTCGTATCTCATCGACGCTGCGCAGGCCTGGGGCATAGAGCACATCGGCACCGGCCTCGGCGAACGCTTGCAGCCGCTTGATGGTGTCATCCAGGTCCAGGCGCCCGTGCAGCAGGTTTTCTGCGCGGGCACAGAGAGTGAACGGGAAAGGCAGGCTGCGCGCCGCCTGCACTGCAGCGCGTACGCGCTCGACGGCCAGGCCGAAGTCATGGATGGGGGAATCGCGGCGACCGCTGGCGTCCTCGATCGAGCCGCCCACCAACCCGGCCTCGGCGGCACGCAGGATGGTCTGCGCGCAGTGTTCGGGCAGGTCGCCGAAACCGTTCTCCAGGTCTGCGGCCACCGGTAGGGGAGTGGCATCAACGATGGCCTGGGCGTTGGCCAGGGTTTCATCGAGGCTCAGAGCGCCCTCGGCATCAGGACGGCCCAGACTGAAGGCCAATCCTGCGCTGGTCGTGGCAAGTGCCTCGAAGCCCAGCGCAGCCAGCAGCTTGGCGGACCCGGCGTCCCAAGGGTTGGCGATGACGAAGGCGCCATCACGCTCGTGCAACATCTTGAAGGCTTCGGCTCGCAGGGTTTGCACATCCATGATCAGGTCTCCGGCAAGGTCTGGGGGTCAGAGTAATCCCAGTTGTTCGACCTCAGGTGCGCGCGGCAATTCCGGCAAGGCCGCCAGGCCCGGCAACCGCACCATGAGGCGCTGGTGAAAGTGCTGGGCCAAGGCGGCAGCCAGGCGGTTGTCGGAGGTGTGCAGGAAAATGTACGGGCAACGCCCCTCCTCGATCCAGCCGGCGACCTTGTCTACCCAGGGTGTGAGAAAGCTTTCGTTGGCAGCCAACTCCGGATGACCGATGAAGCGCACCTGCGGATGCTGGCTGAAGGCGGCCGGACGCGGCGGCACCTTGGGCTTCTTGGCCTGCGCGTGCAGCACCGCCGGGTCGCGCGACGTGCAACTGAACAGTGCCCGCGGATCCAGGCAGATCCGCTCCACACCGCGCTCATGCAACAGTCGGTTGAGCAGGCGCTCTTCATCGCCACGGGCGAAGAAGGCATCGTTGCGCACCTCGACAGCCACTGGCACACCGATCTCGTCGAGAAAGTGACTCAGTTCCGCCAATCGGGCCGGGCCGAACAGCGCTGGCAGTTGCAGCCAGTAGGGGGAGACTCGCTCGCCAAGCGGCGCCAGCAGGCGGGTGAAGTCCAGCGCGGATTCAAGCTGATCACGCAGATCGCCCGCATGGCTGACGTCACCGGGAAACTTCGCAGTGAAGCGAAACCGCTGGGGCATGACCTGGGCCCAGCGCTCGACCGTGGCGGGCGCAGGACGGGCGTAGAAGGTGGTGTTGCCCTCGACCGCATTGAACACCTGGCTGTACAGGCCAAGGTATTCAGCAGGGCGGGCGTCGGCGGGATAGAGGTAGTCGCGCCAAGCGTTCTCGCTCCATGACGGACAACCGAGGTGATAAGGCAGAGGCGATGGATTCATCCATCAAATGTACAGGTCCAACCCCAGCACTTCCATCTCCCAATCGGTGAAACCGGCGGTGCTGAGGTAGCTGGCCAGCGCAGTGGCGGTGCGGCGGTCACGGGCGCGGGGGAATACCATGTCCTGCTGACGCGCAGGCAGGCCGGCGCTGCGGCGGTTGGCGCGGGCAATCTGCTCGGCTTCGTCGTCTTCGACGTCCTCGATTACCTGTGCATCGTCGATGCTCTCGTCGCGCACCAGCGCCTTGCGCGGGGCACGCTTGACCGGATAGGACTGTGAGGAGAAACCGTCGATGCGCATGATGGGTGCACTCAGGAGCAATGATGGCAATCTAGCAGCATCAGGCTTCCATCACCAATGCGCGTGTGATAACTGGACCACAGTTCGCGCAAAAGGTTTTATCTCGAACGGCAATAGCCGACGAACTGCACTCAGCGCGCCTTGGGCGTAGCGACGTTATCGCGCAGATAGACCGGTTGCGCCTGTTCGGCTGCAACCGCCTCGCCACGCGCCCAGGCATGACCGGCCAGGCTGAGGATATCCAGGGCATGCGGCAGGGCCTGGGCATCGCAACGCTCGACCTGCACCGCCAGACGCTCGCCATAACCCCAGCCAGTGCCGGCACCGAACCACTGGCCGGCTTGGGGCAGTGCCACCCGCTCAGGGGCGATCACCCGCTCCTGATCGAGCAGGCGCATTTCGCCATCGTGCGCCTGGTAGCAGCCCCAATACACTTCGTCCATGCGCGCATCGATGGCCGCGGCCACCTGCTGCACACCCTGTTGGCGCAAGGCCCCCTGGGCCAGGGCGGCGAGGTTCGACACCGGCAGCACCGGCCGTTCGAGGGCGAACGCCAGCCCCTGGACCACACCGATGGCGATGCGCACACCCGTGAAGGCCCCAGGCCCACGGCCAAAGGCGATGGCATCCACTGCACTCAGGGCGATACCGGAGTCGGCGAGCACCTGCTTGATCATCGGGAGCAGCTTCTGCGCATGCTGGCGCGGAATCACCTCGTAATGGCTGGTCACCTTGCCGTCATGCAGCAGGGCGACGGAACAGGCTTCGGTGGCGGTATCCAGGGCCAGCAGGGTGGTCATCGAACGTGTATCCAGGCGAAAGGGAAAAGAGCGGCAGTATAAACGACAACGGCCCGCAAGCGGGCCGTTGTAAAACGCAGAGGCCGATCAGCTCAGGGCTGCCAGCACCTTGGCGGTGATCGACTCGACCGAGCCGACGCCCTCGATGTGGGCGTACTTGGGCTTGCCGGCGTTGTCAGCCGACAGCTTCTGGTAGAAGGCCACCAGCGGCTTGGTCTGGCTGTGGTAGACCGACAGGCGGTGACGCACGGTTTCTTCCTTGTCGTCGTCGCGCTGGATCAGGTCTTCGCCGGTGACATCGTCCTTGCCTGCCACTTTCGGCGGGTTGTACTGGATGTGGTAGGTGCGGCCCGAGGCCAGGTGCACGCGGCGACCGGCCATGCGACCGACGATCTCTTCGTCGTCCACGGCGATTTCGACCACGGCGTCAATGTCGACACCTGCAGCGACCATGGCCTCGGCCTGCGGAATGGTGCGCGGGAAACCGTCGAACAGGCAGCCATTGGCGCAGTCTGGCTGAGCGATGCGCTCCTTCACCAGGCTGATGATCAGATCGTCGGAAACCAGCTGGCCGGCGTCCATGACTTTCTTCAGTTCCAGGCCCAACGGGGTGCCGGCCTTGACAGCGGCACGCAGCATGTCGCCAGTGGAGATCTGTGGAATACCGAACTTTTCGGTGATGAACTTTGCCTGAGTACCTTTACCGGCCCCGGGAGCTCCCAGCAGAATTACGCGCATCTTGTGCTCCTCATATTTTTTTATTGCAAATCAATGGATTCGGCGTTCAGGGCCAAGTCCGGAAAATCGGATCAGACCGGAAAATCGGTCAAAAGGCTGATCAAGATACACAGCGCCCGGCAGCCAGACAAGCGTTCCAAAATTGCACGAAAGCCCATCTGGCGCCGTTTTGCCGAGCAGGTTGCACCCATCGCAACCTACCCCGATACACCCCGTGCCTGCACCACCGTGCAGCCTGCTGCTGCGCTGCCGAACGGCCTCAGCCGGTGTTGCGCAAACCGGCGGCAATACCGGCCACGGTCACCAGCAGGGCCTGCTCCAGCGGGCTGTCCAGAGCGGCTTCGCGCACCCGCGAACGAGCCAGCAGCTCGGCCTGCAGGCGGTGCAGCGGGTCCAGGTAGGTGTTGCGCAGGCTGATGAATTCCAGGGTCTCCGGGCTGTGTGCCAGTAGCACCCGCTGGCCGGTCAGGCCCAACACCACCTGGCACGACTGCGACAATAGGTCGCGCAGATGCGCACCCAATGGCAGCAGCGCCGGTTGCACTAGACGTTCGTCGTAGGCCCTGGCGATTTCTGCATCGGCCTTGGCCAGCACCATCTCCAGCATGTCGATGCGGGTGCGGAAGAACGGCCACTGCTCACGCATCTGCCCCAGCAGCTCACCCTGGCCGCGCGCCAGGGCATTGCTCAGCGCCGTTTCCCACCCAAGCCAGGCCGGCAGCATCAGGCGCGTCTGGGTCCAGCCGAAGATCCACGGGATGGCCCGCAGGCTTTCGATGCCGCCCGCCCGGCGCTTGGCCGGCCGACTGCCTAACGGCAGGCGTCCAAGTTCCTGCTCCGGGGTGGATTGACGGAAGTACTCGACGAAATCGGGGTTCTCGCGAACCACCGCGCGATAAGCCTTCACCCCATCGGCGGCGAGCTGGTCCATGAGTTCGCGCCAGGCAGGCTCGGGCGGTGGCGGCGGCAGCAAGGTCGCTTCGAGCACCGCCGCCAGGTAGAGATTGAGGTTCTGCTCGGCGATTCCCGGCAGGCCGAACTTGAAACGGATCATCTCGCCCTGTTCGGTCGTGCGGAAACGCCCCGCCACCGAACCTGGCGGTTGGGAAAGAATCGCCGCATGGGCCGGGCCACCGCCACGGCCGACGGTGCCGCCACGGCCGTGGAACAACAGCAGTTCGACTTGGTGTTCGCGGCAGATGCGCACCAGGTTTTCCTGCGCCCGGTACTGCGCCCAGGCGGCTGCAGTGGTACCGGCATCCTTGGCCGAGTCCGAGTAACCGATCATCACCTCCTGCGGCCCGTGCAGGCCGGCACGGTAGCCCGGCAGGCCGAGCAGTCGTTCCATCACCGGGCCTGCGTTGTCCAGGTCGGCGAGCGTTTCGAACAGCGGCACCACGCGCATCGGCCGTGTCAGGCCGGCCTCCTTGAGCAGCAGTTGCACGGCCAGCACATCCGATGCTGCGCCAGCCATGGAGATGACATAGGAGCCAAGCGATGCCGCTGGTGCTGCAGCAATCTCGCGGCAGGTGGCAAGCACCTCGGCAGTCTCGACCTCGGGCTGGAAATGCGCGGGCAACAGCGGCCGACGATTCTTCAGCTCGGCCTGGAGGAAGCTCATGCGCTGTTCTTCGTCCCACTCGGCATATCGCCCAAGCCCGAGATATTCGGTGATTTCTGACAATGCGTCGCGGTGCCGGGCCGCATCCTGACGCACGTCCAGGCGCACCAGGAACAGGCCGAAGGTCACCGCCCGGCGCAGGCAGTCGAGCAACGGGCCGTCAGCGATCACACCCATGCCGCAGTCGTGCAGCGACTGATAGCACAGTTGCAGTGGTTCGATCAGTTCACGATTGTCGGCGAGCACGTCCGCACCGGCAGGCTGCGGACCGGCCAGCGAGGCATGAGCCCAGGCCCGGGTGGCACGCAGGCGATCGCGCAGTTGCTTGAGGAAGGCGCGGTAGGGCTCGGCGCTGTCACCCACCTTGGCGCGCAGGGCGTCACTGGCCTGTTGCATGGACAGTTCGGCGGCGAGGTAGTCGATATCGCGCAGGAACAGGTCGGCCGCCATCCAGCGTGCCAACAACAGCACCTCGCGGGTGACCGGGGCAGTGACGTTGGGGTTGCCATCGCGGTCGCCACCCATCCACGAGGCGAAACGCACCGGCGCCGCTTCCAGCGGCAGGTGCAGGCCCGTGGCCTCGAACAACGCCTTGTCGACCTTGCGCAGGTGGCTGGGAATCGCCTGCCACAGGGAATGCTCGATCACCGCAAAGCCCCATTTGGCCTCATCCACCGGCGTTGGCCGGGTGCGTCGAATCTCCTCGGTGTGCCAGGCCTCGGCGATCAACCGGCGCAGGCGCTCACGCACCTGCTGGCGCTCGGCCGGCGTGAGGTCGCGATGGTCCTGCGCGGCAAGCTGCGCGGCGATGGCATCGTATTTCTGGATCAGCGTACGCCGCGCCACTTCGGTGGGGTGGGCAGTGAGTACCAGCTGGATGTCCAGCTTGGCCAGTTGCCGGGCCAAGGCATCGTTGCCATGCCCTGCCTGCTTGAGGCGCGCCAGCAACTCGGGCAGAGCACGATCCTCGAACGGCGCCGGTTGGTCGGCACCACGGCGATGGATCAACTGGTACTGCTCGGCAATGTTGGCCAGGTTGAGGAACTGATTGAAGGCCCGGGCAACCGGCAACAGGTCATCGTCTGCAAGATCGCCGAGGGTGGAGCTCAACTGCTCGGCCGCGCCACGGCGATCGGCCTTGGCGCTGTGACGGATATCCTCGATCTTCTGCAGGAATGCCTCGCCATGCTGCTGGCGGATGGTCTCGCCCAGCAGTTCACCCAACAGATGGACATCCTCACGCAAGCGCACATCGATATCGGTCATTGGCTCTCCTCATCGCGCGGTCCACCCGCGCCGCCGCCCAGGTCATTGCCCAAGAGTGCCCACAGGCGCCCCCGCAAGGCAAGCCGGGATCGGCCAATGCAACTAAAGTAAAGAGACGGCCCTCACAGCTCATGCCATGGTTTTACAGAGGTCATCATGAAAATCCGCGAGCTCGCACAACATTGGGAACAGAACGCCGCCGGCACCCTCAGCCCCACCGGGCACCACCTGCACCTGGACCTGGAATCCGAAGCGCGCCTGGCAGCCTTGGTCGAGATGTACCCCAAGCGCACCACCGAAGAATTGCTCGGCGAACTGGTTGCCGCCGCGCTCGAAGAACTCGAAGCCAGCTTCCCCTACGTGAAGGGCCAGCAGGTGATCGCCACCGATGAAGAGGGTGATCCGCTGTACGAAGATATCGGCCCCACCCCACGTTTCCTCAGCCTGTCGCGGCGGCATCTGCACGACCTCAGCCACCCGCTTCCCAAGCGCGACGCCTGAGCTGGAAGGCCCGCGAATACTGCCGCGCACGGCAATAGTTCCGTAGGAAAAGCACTGACTGACCAGTCAGAAATAATTACGAAGCCTACGCAACTTTTTCTGAACTATTCTGAAAATGCTCAAGTCGGAGCCAATAGCCATCACGCAAAAACCCTGCACGCATGGTGTTTGGCTTTGGACTCGAGCACATGCGTATGTCAGGGAGCGATGGACTGCCACGGACATCGTTATCAGGAGTGATCCAATGGAGTTGACCACCATGAAGACCCGCACCGAAAAATTCCCGTCCAACTCTCTGCGCGGGCTCAAGCTGGCCGCGCTGGCGCTTGGCAGCAGCCTGGTACTGGCTGGCTGTGCTGGCAACCCGCCGACCGAGCAGTATGCGGTGACCCAGTCTGCCGTGAACTCTGCCGTCAGCGCAGGCGGCACCGAGTTTGCCGCCGTGGAGATGAAAGCGGCGCAGGACAAGTTCAAGCAGGCGGAAATCGCCATGCATGACAAGAAGTACGACGAAGCCAAGCGACTGGCAGAACAGGCCGAATGGGACGCCCGCGTTGCCGAGCGCAAGGCACAGGCAGCCAAGGCCCAGAAAGCCGTGCAGGATGCCCGCCAGGGCGTTCAGGACGTACGTGAGGAAGGCCTGCGCAGCGCCCAGTGAGGCCTGCCCGGTATTCCCCTGCCTTCGTTATCGATCAAAGGATGAACACAATGCGCAATTACGTAATGATCCCTGCCCTGTTGGCCCTGAGCGTCGGTCTGGCTGCGTGCTCGCACGACCCGAACGCCAACCTGGAATCGGCCCGCACCAACTTCTCGGCGCTGCAGAGCGATCCGCAGGCGAGCAAGCTGGCAGCCCTCGAGACCAAGGATGCCCAGGACTGGCTGAACAAGGCTGACAAGGCCTACATGGACCGCGAAGACGAGAAGAAGGTCGATCAACTGGCCTACCTGACCAACCAGCGAGTCGAAGTCGCCAAGCAGACCATCGCCCTGCGTACCGCCGAAGCCGATATCAAAAATGCGGCGGCGCAACGCGCCCAGGCCAAGCTGGACGCCCGCGACGCGCAGATCAAGAAGCTGCAGGACAGCCTCAACGCCAAGCAGACCGACCGCGGTACGCTGGTGACCTTCGGCGACGTGCTGTTCGACTTCAACAAGGCTGACCTGAAGAGCAGCGCCCTGCCGAACATCACCACCCTGGCCAACTTCCTCCAGGAAAACCCGGAGCGCAAGGTGATCGTCGAGGGCTATACCGACAGCGTCGGTTCGGCCAGCTACAACCAGGGCCTGTCGGAGCGTCGCGCCGAAAGCGTGCGCCGTGCGCTGCTGCGTGCCGGCATCGACCCATCCCGCGTGGTCGCCCAGGGCTATGGCAAGGAGTATCCGGTCGCGGACAACTCCAGCAACTCGGGCCGTGCGCAGAACCGTCGCGTGGAGGTGACCATCTCCAACGACAACCAGCCAGTTCAGCCGCGTTCCACCATGCGCTGATACAGGTTGCGTGAGTGATATGAAAAACCCGCCTTGATGGCGGGTTTTTCATGCCTGGGGAACAGCGATGGGTCACCGCACCTGCTGCGGCGTGTCCTGGCCCATGCAGCGGATCGCCCGCTTGCGGTTGTCGACCAGCACGCCCGTCAGGCCCTTCTGCTGGGTGTCGAACAGCACCAGCACACCCTCGACGCACTGCGCCACCTGCGGCGATGGATCGAGAGAAACCCGATAGTCTTCGCCCGGGATGGTCTTGAGCATGGTGTAGTCCTGCAGCAGCAGGGCGTCCTCGGGCTTAGCGAAATGCAGGTAGCCGTAGTACCACAAGGCACCCACCGTCACGATGATGCTGCCGACACCGGTCAGGATCAGCGGGATGGCGTTGCGTTCTTCACTCATTGCTCATTCTTCTCGTCAGGGTAGTTCGGGACTTCCGCCAGTCGGCGCAGGCCGTTGAAGTGGCTGGGGTCGTCGAGGAAGCGCAGCATCACCTGACGCCAGGTCGGGTCGGCGAAGGTCTGCACATGGTCGCCGCGGGTCAACTGCAACACGCGGGGCGGCGGGGCATGCTGGTACAGGCGGATACCGTTGGCCATGGGCACCAATTTGTCATCGATGCTTTGGAAGAACAGCTTGGGTGGGCTGTCCAGGCGTTCGATGGAGTGAATCGCGCTGTCAGCGTCCGGCACCAGCCACGACAGCGGCACCTGCAGCGGCCAGGTCATCCACGACGTGCTCAGGGCGAAGCGCCCGACGTCGCGGTAACTCGCCGGCACGCCATCGAAGACCAGCGCACTGAAACGCTGGCGCTGCTCGGGATGGCCGGCCAGGTAATGGATGGCCATCGCACCACCCAGGCTCTGGCCGAGCAGCACCAGCGGCTTGCCCTGCACCTCGGGCGCCTTGCCCAGCCAGTCCAGCGCAGCGTCGATATCCTCGTAGACCGCCGGCAGTGTCGGCGTGCCCTGGGACAGACCATAGCCGCGGTAATCGATCATCAGAACCTGATAACCCTGCTCGGGCAACCAGTAACTGCCACCCAGGTGCCAGGCCAGGTTGCCACCATTGCCGTGTAGATGCAGCACCGTGCCCTTGACCTCGACGCCTGTCTTGGCCGGCAGCCACCAGCCATGCAGGCGAGTGCCATCCTCGGTGGTCAGCGTGACATCGCGGTATTGCAGGTGCGCTCGCTCGGGGGTGAACGGCTGACCCGGCTCTGGATAGAACAGCAGGCTGCTGCAACCGGCCAGGCAGGTCAGTCCGAGCCCGAGCAACAGGGTGCGGCAACGCTTAGAGAATGTTCGCGTAGTCGGCTTCAATGCGATCCAGGCTCAGGTGATTGAGGAAGTTGGAGAAACACATCCAGGCCGACAGCGCGTTGAGGTCGCGGAACTGTTCGGGCAGGTACTTCGGCGGTTCCACCAGGCCCTCCTCGACCAGTTGGCGCAAGGTGCGCATGTCTTCCAGCGTGGTCTTGCCGCAGAACAGCAGCGGAATCTGCTCCAGCTTGCCCTTTCTCACAGCCAACTGAATGTAGTTGTAAACCATGATGAAGCCTTTGAGATAGGACAAGTCCTTGGTAAACGGCAGGCCATTGGGTACCGAACCGCGGAATACCCGGCTGGCATTGCCATAGCTTTCGGCCATCTCGAAGCCCTGGCCACGGAAGAACTCGTATACCTGCAAAAAATCGGCGCCCTGCTCCACCATGTGGATGGCGCGGGTGCGGTTGGTCAGCTTGCGCAAGCGGCTGGGGTAGGAGGCGAAGGCGATCACCTCCATGAGGATGGCCAGGCCCTCCTGGGTCACGGTCGACGAGGGCGGCCCCTTGGCCAGGAAGGTGCAGATCGGCTGGTTCAGGCCGTTGAGCGTGGTGCCCACGTGCACCAGCCCTTCGTGGACTTCCAGCGCGCGTACGTCGCGGCTGTTGAACATGGCATCGGCGCGCACCTTGATGTAGTCGGCACCGGCCGCCGCATCGGCCACGATGCCATCGGACTCGAACACGCGGATGGTTTCTTCTGCCTCGCCGAAGACCTTGTTCAGGCGGCGCTGGAGGATTTCCACCGCCTCCTTGGCCGTGAGGTTTTTCGGCTCGTCCTTCAGGTCACCACGGCCATCGATGTTGTTCAGGTAGTCCGAGAGCATCAGCCCCAGGTCGGCCAGGGTCGGGTCACCCGCGTGGAACGCGTCGGAGGCGGCGCCGTAGAGCTCCTGGGAAATCAGGCCGAAGTCCTCGGTGCCGCGCGCTTCGAGCATGCGCACCACCATGCGGTATTCGCGGCACATGCGCTTCATGATCTGCCCGACCGGGTTGAACTGGCCGAGCTGGCGGATGATGTCGCGCTCGATGGCCTGGAACTCGGCCTTGACCGCGCTCGAGTCGAACGACAGCGGACGGTTCTGGTAATAGGCGCGGTCCACCGCAGGTGGCTCCTTGCCCTTGGCCTTGAAAAAGCCCTGGCGAATGCCGTCGTCCCATTTCACCGCGTCCAGGACCCGGATCGGGGTCTGGGCCGCGACGATACGGTCGGACAATGCGCGGATGGTTTGCTGGTATTCGTCCACCGGGGACTCCTTGTAAGGCCCTATTCGCGGGCAAGCCCGCTCCCACAGGTACGCGGTATCCGCTATTTGCCAGCCCGTTGGAACCGCGCCACCTCGACGAACAGGTCGGAGTTGGCCGGATCGTCGAGGTAGGCCAGCACCCGCTCGGCGGGGCTGTCGATCAGCACACCCGGGCCATTATCCTCGGGCACCTCGGTGCTGCGTCCGCTCAACTCCTTGTTGTTTACAGCCTGCTGGACCTGCTCGACGTCAAGGTTGTAGACCACCAGTTGCTTGCCGTCGACGACCTCGAAACCGCCAATCAGGAACTTGCCCCCCAGCCGCTTGGGCACGCCGGCAGACAGGTACCAGCGGTTGCCATGGCGCGACACACTGAAAGTGTATTCCTCGGCGGCCTTGCCCTGCGTACGGGCCACGGCCTTATAGGTGTTACCGCCAACGCGGCTGATGGTCAGCTTCAGTGGCTGGCCCCAGGCATCCTTGCTGCTCCATTGGCCCAGCAAGGCCTTGGGGGCCGGCTCATTACTGGCCAGCGGTTCGTCGAAGGTCACCAGACACCCGCCCAGCAGCAGGAACGACAAGGTCAACAACAGCACACGCCAGGCTTTCATCAGGTTCTCCTTGAAAAGATCGGCTGCGCCTCAAACCGCGGCCAGCACCAAGTGCAGGTAACGGGTAAGGATAGCGAGCATCTGCCCATCGGCCTGGGCGTTCGCTTCTTTGAGCAGCCCTTGATATTCCATCTGCTCGATGATGGCCGTCAACACCAGGGCGTCCTGCTCGGGCTGGCGCGAGCCCACCACCTGAAGCATCTGCCGCGCGCCATGCAGCAGGATCTGCTCATGGGCCCGCACCAGTTCGGCCAGACGGGGGCACAGCAGCGCCTCCTGGCGGAAGGCCTGCTCGGCCATCAGGAAGTCGCGGCGGTTGTACAGCTGGCGGGTCACATAGTCGGCGGTCATGCGCGCCACTTCGTCGGCAAGGCGTGCACGGGACTGCGGGCTGCAGTCACCCTGGGCCAGCAACTGGCGCAGCACCACTTCGGTGTTGGCCCAAAGCTTGGCCATGTAGGCGGCGCTGCGTTCGACGTACTGGGCGAAGGTATCGGTGAGCAGGTCTTCGATATCCTTGAAGTAATAGGTGGTGGCCGACAGCGGCACCCCGGCCTCGGCCGCTACTGCGCGGTGGCGCACACCGCGCACACCGTCGCGCACGACGATGCGCATGGCCGCGTCGAGGATCTGCTGGCGGCGTTGCTCGCTGCCCTGGCGGCTGGTCTTGCGACCCTGGTACTGCACGCTCTCGGCGACGGCGTTGGCTACGCCGGCGGCGCCTTGCTGGGCGTTTGCGGGGGGCACGGTAGGGACCTCGGTGTCTGTCTGGGGGATGTTCATTGTCTGTACCGGCCCTCGCGGGGCAAGCCCGCTCCTACAGGTACAGCGCCGTAGGAGCGGGCTTGCCCCGCGATAGGGCCGGTACAGAGACTACACAGCCAGGCAAGAAAAAGCCGCCCCGAGAGGCGGCTTTTTCAAATCACTCAAGCCTGCGGACGCATGTGCGGGAACAGGATCACATCGCGAATCGACGGCGAGTTGGTCAACAGCATCACCAGACGGTCGATACCGATACCTTCACCTGCCGTAGGCGGCATGCCGTACTCCAGGGCACGCACGAAGTCGGCATCGTAGTGCATGGCTTCGTCGTCACCGGCGTCCTTCTCGGCGACCTGCGCCAGGAAGCGCTCGGCCTGGTCTTCGGCATCGTTGAGCTCGGAGTAGGCGTTGGCGATTTCGCGACCACCGATGAACAGCTCGAAGCGGTCGGTCACGGCCGGATTGTCATCGTTGCGACGGGCCAGCGGCGACACTTCGAACGGATACTCGGTAATGAAGTGCGGCTGCTCCAGCTTGTGCTCGACCAGCTCTTCGAAAATCATCACCTGCAGCTTGCCCAGACCTTCGTGGCCCAGCACCTTGGCGCCAGCCTTCTTGGCGATGGCGCGGGCCTTGTCGACGTCCTGCAGGTCGGCGGCGGTCAGCTCCGGGTTGTACTTGAGGATCGAATCGAACACCGACAGGCGCGCGAACGGCTCGCCGAAGTGGAATACCTTGTCGCCGTACGGCACGTCGGTAGTACCCAGTACCAGCTGCGCCAGCTCGCGGAACAGCTCCTCGGTGAGGTCCATGTTGTCACGGTAGTCGGCGTAGGCCTGGTAGAACTCGAGCATGGTGAACTCGGGGTTGTGCCGGGTCGAAACGCCTTCGTTACGGAAGTTGCGGTTGATCTCGAACACTTTCTCGAAGCCACCAACAACAAGGCGCTTGAGGTACAGCTCCGGCGCGATGCGCAGGAACATGGCCATGTCCAGAGCGTTGTGGTGGGTTTCGAACGGCTTGGCCGCAGCGCCGCCTGGGATGGTTTGCAGCATCGGCGTCTCGACTTCGAGGAAGTCGCGCTCGATCAGGAATTTGCGGATATGCGAGATCACCTGCGAACGCACACGGAAGGTGTGACGGGTTTCCTCGTTGACCATCAGGTCGACGTAGCGCTGGCGGTAGCGCTGCTCGGTGTCGGTGAGGCCATGGTGCTTGTCCGGCAGCGGACGCAGCGACTTGGTCAGCAGGCGCACGTCGGTCATCTCGACGTACAGGTCGCCCTTGCCCGAGCGAGCCAGGGTACCTTCGGCGCTGATGATGTCGCCCAGGTCCCAGGTCTTGACCGCGGCGAGGGTTTCTTCGGGCAGGGTCTTGCGGTTGACGTAGACCTGGATGCGCCCGGTCATGTCCTGGATCACCATGAACGAGCCACGGTTGAGCATGATGCGACCGGCAACCTTGACCGGGATCGCGGCTGCTTCCAGCTCTTCCTTGGTCTTGTCCGCGTATTGCTTCTGCAGATCGTTGCAGTAGCTGTCGCGACGGAAGTCGTTGGGGAAGGCGTTGCCCTTGGCACGCTCGGCAGCAAGTTTTTCCTTGCGCAGGGCGATCAGGGTGTTTTCTTCCTGTTGCAGGTCTTGCGATTCGGTCTTGAGGTCGCTCATGTCGTCATTGTTTCCATCAGGTATTCGGTGCCCCTGTCGGGCAGGGCACGCGATACGGGCCCATGGCCTCGTATCGCGGCAGTGGTGTGCGGTTTACAGCCCCTGCTTGAGGCTGGCTTCCAGGTACTGGTCGAGGTCGCCGTCAAGGACCTTCTGGCAGTCGCTGCGCTCGACACCGGTACGCAGGTCCTTGATGCGCGAGTCATCGAGCACGTAGGAGCGGATCTGGTGACCCCAGCCGATGTCGGACTTGCTGTCTTCCAGCGCCTGCGAGGCGGCGTTGCGCTTCTGCATTTCCAGCTCGTACAACTTGGCCCGCAGCATTTTCATGGCGGTATCCTTGTTGGCGTGCTGGGAGCGTTCGTTCTGGCACGCCACCACGGTGTTGGTCGGCACGTGGGTGATACGCACCGCCGAGTCGGTGGTGTTGACGTGCTGGCCGCCGGCGCCGGAGGAGCGGTAGGTGTCGATGCGCAGGTCGGACGGGTTGATCTCGATCTCGACCTTGTCGTCGATCTCGGGCGAGACGAACACCGCCGAGAACGAGGTGTGGCGACGGGCACCGGAGTCGAACGGGCTCTTGCGCACCAGGCGGTGCACGCCGATCTCGGTGCGCAGCCAGCCGAAGGCGTACTCGCCCTTGATGTGCACGGTGGCGCCCTTGATGCCGGCGACTTCACCTTCGGACAGCTCGATGATGGTGGCGTCGAAGCCGCGCTTGTCGGCCCAGCGCAGGTACATGCGCAGCAGGATGTTGGCCCAGTCCTGCGCTTCAGTGCCACCGGAGCCGGCCTGGATGTCCAGGTAGGCGTTGTTCATGTCCATCTCGCCGCTGAACATGCGACGGAACTCGAGCTGGGCGAGGTTTTCTTCCAGGCCTTCCAGTTCGGTCACGACGTCGCCGACGGCACCTTCGTCACCCTCCTCGACCGCCATGTCGAGTAGGTCCTGGCAGTCAGCCAGGCCGTTGGACAGCTTGTCGAGGGTCTCGACCACCTGCGCCAGCATGGCACGTTCGCGGCCCAGGGCCTGAGCGTACTCGGGCTTGTTCCAGACGTTGGGGTCTTCCAGCTCGCGGTTGACTTCGATCAGACGATCAGCTTTGTGATCGTAGTCAAAGATACCCCCGAATGGACTGGGAGCGTTCGGTGAGGTCCTTGATGGTGTTCAGGATCGGTTGGATTTCCATGGCTCTGGCTACTCGCACGAATTCGGTGAAAAGCCTGCGAGTATAACGCCATTCATGCCGGGGCGGCAGCCCCGCCGGGCAGCCACTGCACTTGCCCATTGCTGGGGCGACCCGGCTGCACAGCTCCCAGGGTTTCGCGCAATGCGCGCAGGGTTCAGGCAACCCCGACCTGGTTACGCCCGCTGTTCTTGGCCAGGTACAGCCCCTTGTCCGCCGCCGAAATCAACTGCCGGCAATGACTGCCGACACTCGGCGTCTGCGTCGCCAGGCCAATGCTCACGGTCAGGCGCGATTCCGGTTGCGGGGCACTGTGCGGAATATTCAGACCCAGCACGGTCTGGCGCAGCTTTTCCGCAATCAGCCGTGCACCACCTGGCGAGGTGTTGGGCAGCACCAGGGCGAACTCCTCGCCGCCATAGCGGGCCGGCAGGTCGCTTGGGCGCGAGCAGGAGCCGCGGATGGCTTCGGCCACCTGGCGCAACGCTTCGTCACCAGCCAGATGGCCGAAGCTGTCGTTGTAGGCCTTGAAGTAGTCGACATCGATCATCAACAGCGACAGCTGCTGCTGCTCGCGCATGGCGCGGCGCCACTCCAGTTCCAGGTACTCGTCGAAGTGGCGGCGGTTGGACAGCCCGGTCAGGCCATCGGAGTTCATCAACCGCTGCAGCATCAGGTTGGTGTCGAGCAGCTGCTGCTGGCTGACGCGCAGGGCGCGATAAGCCTCGTCACGCTGCAGCAGGGTGAGGTAGGAGCGCGAGTGATAGCGGATACGCGCCACCAGCTCGATGGTGTCCGGCAGCTTGACCAGGTAGTCGTTGGCCCCGGCGGCGAAGGCCGCACTCTTGACCAGCGGGTCTTCCTTGGTCGACAGGACGATGATCGGGATATCCTGCGTCGCCGGGTTGTTGCGGTATTCGCGCACCAGCGTCAGACCGTCCAGGCCCGGCATGATCAGGTCCTGGAGGATCACCGTCGGCTTGATGCGCATGGCCTGGGCTACCGCCTGGTGTGGATCGGCACAGAAGTGGAAGTCGATGTTTTCCTCGTGGGACAGCCCACGACGCACCGCCTCGCCGATCATCGCCTGGTCGTCGACCAGCAGGACCATCGCGGCGCTTTCGTTGATCGTCGTGAAACCATCGATCGGTAGGTCATTCATCCCTATTCACCAGGTCACTACCGGCCAGGCGGCGTGACTCAATACATATCGTCATTTCGGAAAGATTTCCACAAGTCGCCCGGCAATTCGCTCCAGCGGTCGTATCTCGACCGCCGCCTGGATCGCTGCGGCGGCCTTGGGCATGCCATACACCGCACTGCTTTGCTGGTCCTGGGCGATGGTCAGGAAGCCCTGCTCGCGCATCAACTTCAGGCCCTGCGCGCCATCGCGGCCCATGCCGGTGAGCAGCACGCCCACCGCATCGCTGCGCCAGAAGCGCGCCACGCTCTCGAAGAACACGTCGATCGAGGGGCGGTAGATTTCGTTGACCGGCTCGGCGGTATACGCCAGCTGGCCATTCTGCAACAGCCGGATGTGGTGGTTGGTACCTGCCAGCAACACCTGCCCCGGCTGCGGTGGTTCACCCTCGCGGGCCAGGCGTACCGGTAGCCCGGACACACCGCTCAGCCATTCGGCCATACCGGCGGCGAACACCTGATCGACATGCTGGACCAGCACGATGGCCGCCGGAAAATCCCGTGGCAGTCCCTTGAGCAACACTTCCAGCGCAGCCGGGCCGCCTGCCGACGAACCAATGGCCACCAGGCCGCAGCGAAGCACTGGGTTACGCACCGGCGCCGCCACGGTGCGCGCCGCGCTGGAGCGCTGCTGGCCGATCAGCCAGCCGATGTTGAGGATCTTGCGCAGCAACGGTGCCGCCGCCTCCCGGGCATCGCCCGCGCCCAGTGCCGGCGTGTCGACCACATCGAGGGCGCCGTGGCCCATGGCCTCGAACACCCGGTGCACATTCTGCTTGCGATCCACCGTGACGATGACGATGGCGCAAGGGGTTTCGGCCATGATCCGACGGGTGGCCTCCACGCCATCCATCACCGGCATGATCAGGTCCATGAGGATCAGGTCCGGCGTCTGCTCGGCACACTTGTGCACGGCCTCGGCACCATCGCCGGCCACCCAGATCACTTCGTGCATAGGCTCGAAGGCCAGCGCACGACGCAAGGCTTCGACAGCCATGGGCATGTCATTGACGATGGCGATCCTCATCCCTGGGCTCCTCCAATCAACTCCTCCACCGCATCCAGCAACGCATCGTCATGGAAGCTGGCCTTGGCCAAATAATAGTCGGCACCGGCATCCAGTCCACGTCGGCGGTCCTCTTCCCGGTCCTTGTAAGACACCACCATCACCGGCAACGTTTGCAGGCGATTGTCGCGACGCACCAGGGTGACCAGCTCGATACCGTCCATGCGCGGCATGTCGATGTCGGTGATCAGCAGGTCGAAGTCTTCGCTGCGCAGGGCGTTCCAGCCATCCATGCCATCGACCGCCACCGCAACGTCGTAACCTCGCGTACCCAGCAGCTTGCGCTGGAGCTCGCGTACCGTCAGCGAGTCGTCGACCACCAGTATGCGCTTGCGCGCCACTCCCCGGCCCGCCCGTGCCCCGCGATCGATACGCTCCAGGCGCCCGGTGCTCAGCAGCTTGTCCACCGAGCGCAGGAGGTCTTCGACATCGATGATCAGCACCACCGAGCCATCGTCGAGCAAGGCGCCGGAGGAAATGTCCTGGACCTTGCCCAGACGCGGGTCGAGCGGCATCACCACCAGCACGCGCTCGCCGATCAGGCGCTCCACGGCCACACCGTACAGCTGCTCGCGCTCACGGATGACCACCACGCGCAGATTGTCCGCCTCCTCCTGCGCCGCCGGACGGTTGAGCAACTGGCTTGCGGCGACCAGGCCGATATGGCGGTCTTCGTGCCAGAAGTGCTGACGACCTTCGATCTGCACGATGGCCTCGGCCGGTACATCGAGAGTGCGTTCGATGTGCGCCAACGGGAAGGCGTAGGCTTCGCCACCGACCTCGACCACCAGGCTGCGCACCACCGACAGGGTCAGCGGTACCTCCAGGTGGAAGCAGCAGCCCTGCCCCGCCACCTGAGTGAGCTCGATGGACCCGCGCAGTTCGCGCACCATGTGCTGCACCGCGTCCAGGCCGACGCCTCGTCCAGACACCTCGGTGACCTGGTCACGCAGGCTGAAACCGGGCAGGAACAGGAAGGTCAGCAGCTCGGCCTCGCTCATCTGCGCCACGGTCTCGGCGGGCGACAGTGCCCGATCGACGATGCTGCGGCGCAGGCGCTCAAGGTCGATGCCCGCACCGTCGTCGCTCAGTTCGAGAATCAGCAACCCGGCCTGGTGCGATGCGCGCAGGCGCAGCGTGCCGTCACTGGGCTTGCCCGCCAACAGGCGTCGCTCGGGCTGCTCGATGCCATGGTCGACAGCATTGCGCAGCAAGTGCGTGAGCGGCGCCTCGAGTTTTTCCAGCACATCACGGTCGACCTGGGTCTTCTCGCCCTCGATCAGCAGCCGCACCTGCTTGCCCAGGGAGCGCCCAAGGTCGCGCACCATGCGGCTCTGCCCGGTCAGCACATCGGCGAAGGGACGCATCCGGCAGGCCAGCGCAGTGTCGTACAGCAACTGCGCGCGCTGGCTCGCCTGCCAGCCGAACTCGTCGAGGTCGGCAGCCTGCTGCTGGAGGATCTGTTGGGTTTCGGCGAGCAGGCGCTGGGTCTGGGCCAGGGCGTCGAGCACCTCGGCGCTCTGCCCGCTGCCCTCGAGCTGGCTCTTGAGCCCGTCGAGGGCGCGCATGCCTTGGCCATGCATGCGTTTGAGGCGCTGCAGGCTGGCGAGATAGGGCTTGAGCCGCTGGGTTTCCACCAGCGACTTGCTCGACAGGTCAAGCAGGCTGTTCAGGCGGTCGGCGGTGACCCGCAGCACGCGCTCCGCGCCCTCGCCTGCGCGCTTGCCGCCCCTGGCTGCGGGCGCAGGCTCCACTTCCGCCTCGGGCTCGACAGGCGTCGTCGGCACCTCGGGCGGTATCGCCAGCGGCGAAGGCGTGGCCGCAGCGCCGGCAGCATCCGGCGCGGGTGCCGAAGAAGGGTCGAGCAACATGGCCATCTGCACCAGGAACGCCGGCACCGCCGTTTCGGCCTGGGTATCCCCGGGTGTTGCAATGCGCATCAGCAGGTCAGTGCCCTGCAACAAGGCATCGATGTGCTCAGGGCGCAGCAACAGGCGGCGCTCCTGGGCCGCGACCAGGCAATCCTCCATGACATGAGCGACGCTGACGCCGGCATCGATGCCGACGATACGCGCGGCGCCCTTGAGGGAGTGCGCTGCGCGCATGCAGGCTTCCAGCTGGTCGACCTGGGCCGGATTGCGCTCGAGGGCCAACAGCCCGGCACTGAGCACTTGGGTCTGGGCCTCGGCCTCAAGGCTGAACAGTTCGAGCAACGATGCGTCGCGCATTTGCTCCGGGGTCATGACAGGCTCCGCTTCACGGCAGACAGGAGGTGTTGTTCATCGAGTACACGCACACTGCGGCCACGCCATTGCAGTACCGCCAGCGTGAAGTGGGCCGCGTCGTGCTCCTCGTGCAGGCGCGAAGTGTCCAGCCGATGGATGCCGTCGATCTCGTCGACCGGCAATACCACCGGACCACCTTCGGCAGCCAGGATCAACATCCGTGGCATCACCCGGCCGCTACGCTCCTGTGTCGGCGCCAGCTCCATGCCCAACAGGTCGGCGAACGACAGGCACGGCACCAGCGCACCTCGCACGTTGGCGACCCCCTGCAACATCCGCGAACGCTGGTGCGGCAGCGAGTGAACGGCCTGCAGCGGCGCGATCTCCGCCAGGCAGGCCGTGGCCAGCGCCAGCCACTCCTCCCCCAGCCTGAACAGCAGCATGGAACGGCCGACAGTGCCCTGTTCCACCTGCACGGTCTCGACATGCTCGTCCTGCAACAAGGTGTAGCGGTCGAGCAGGCGGGTAGCCGCCGCGGCATACACTTCGCAATTGCGGCAGTGGATGTGCCGGTCCAGCAAGGGACATTGCTTGTCGCCATGGACACCGATGCGATTCCAGCAGTCGTCGAAGTCTTCATGGTCCCGGGCGATCAGGTCCATCGAGTAGGCACCGCTCATCGTTCAGACTCCCTGCCCGCCCGCGCCGCCCGCTCCTGCAGGCGCCGTGCCCCTGTGACATCCCCCTGGGATGCCAACAGCGTGGCCAGGTGCAGCAGCGCCTCAGTGTGCTGGGGCTCGAGGTACAGGGCCTTGCGGTAATGCTTGAGCGCTTCGCCAGCATCGCCCTGGGTATCGCTGAGCAGCCCCAGCCAGTAGTAGACCTGCGCCTTGGGCTCGAACAGACGCAAGTAGCGCTCGCAACTGGCGCGGGCCTGTTCGCTGGCCCCGGCATTGGCCTGGCGGGCGATGGCTGCCAGCAACTCGCTTTCGTTCTCGTTCACGGTCGCCAACGCAACCGGCCTGGCGGGAGGACGGGGAGCACGGGCAAAGGGTGGTGCCGCCACGGGCATGGCGACTGGACGCGGCGAAGCCAGCGGCGGGATGGCGGGCCGTGCCGGCGGCACCGGGTTGACCGGCGGCTGTACGCCAAGCTGATCCTGACGCACGTAGGCGAACGACTGCGCGATGCCGATCGGCCGCATGCCCAGGCGCGCCAGCAAGCTGCCCTCGGCCGGGCCGATGAACAGCACGCCATCGTCGTGGAGCAGCTGTTTCAGCACCTCGAAAACCCGCTGCTGGGTAGGTACGTCGAAATAGATCAGCAGGTTACGACAAAAGACAAAGTCGTAGACTCCCTTGCGACTGCGCAGGGCGGGATCGAGCACATTGCCAGGCTCCAGGCAGACCTGCTGGCGCACGCGCTCATGCAGCCGGTAACTGTCATCGGTGCAGTCGAAGTGCCGCTCACGGAATGCCAGTTCACTGCCCCGAAACGAGTTGCGTCCATACACGGCCTGCTCGGCCCGGGCGAGGGAGCTGGGGCTGATGTCCATGGCATCGATGCGTACGGCCGATGGAGACAGACCCGCGTCGAGCAGCGCCATGGAAATCGAATAGGGCTCCTCGCCGGTCGAGCACGGCAGGCTGAGGATACGCAGTGGTCGTGATCCGGCCAGCTCGACCAGGCGTTTTTGCGCCAGCCCAGCCAATGCCGTGAACGATTCGGGATAACGGAAGAACCAGGTTTCAGGGACGATCACCGCTTCGATCAATGCCTGCTGCTCGCCGGGCGATTGCTGCAGGCGCAGCCAGTAGTCGTCGAGGTCACGCGCGGCAAGTACCACGCACCGCTGGCGCAGGGCCCGCTCGACCATCGGCGCGCCCACCGAGTCCACATCCAGGCCGATGCGCTCCTGCAGGAAGCGGAAGAAGCGTTGTTCGATCATCCTGCCACCTGCGCGGATTGATCCGGGAACAACAGCAGGCGTACGGCATCGCTCAACAGGTCGTCGACCTGGATGCGCTGCAACAGCCCCTGCGCATCCTGTCGCACAGGCCCCAGGTAACGCGCCTCGCTATTGCCCAACCCATAGGGCTGGAACTCGTCGGGTTGGCAACGCACGGTGTTGGTCGCCTGTTCGAGCACCAGCCCCAGTTGCAGGCCATTGCCATAACGCACCAGTACCAGGCGCGTGCTGGTGCGCTGCGGTGCAGGCGCGCCGAAGGTAAGGGACGACAGGTCGATGACCGGTACCAGCGCGCCGCGATGCCCGAGGATCCCGGCGACCCAGACGGGCGCCTGGGCGATGGGCTTGAGCGGGCGCAGCGGCAGCACCTCTATCACTTCGCGCACATCCAGGGCAAAGCGCTGTTCGCCAATATGGAACAGCAGGTACAACACGCCCTTGGCTTCGGCCTGCCGCTGATCACGCGGTTGCAGATCGTTCATCGCCGTCAGACTTTGAAGCGCGAGACACCGCCACGCAGCCCGGCAGCCACCTGGCTCAGTTCGTCGATGGCGAAACTGGCCTGGCGCAACGACTCGACCGTCTGCGTACTGGCATCACTGAGCTGGGCCAGCGCCTGGTTGATCTGCTCGGCGCCGGTGGCTTGGGCCTGCATGCCCTCGTTGACCATCAGGACCCGTGGCGCCAGCGCCTGCACTTGATGAATGATCTGACTGAGCTGCTCGCCTACCTGCTGCACCTCGAACATGCCGCGGCGCACTTCCTCGGAGAACTTGTCCATGCCCATCACCCCAGCCGACACTGCGGACTGGATCTCTCGCACCATCTGCTCGATGTCGTAGGTGGCCACTGCGGTCTGGTCGGCCAGGCGGCGCACTTCGGTGGCCACCACGGCAAAACCGCGGCCGTACTCACCGGCTTTTTCCGCCTCGATGGCGGCGTTGAGCGACAGCAGGTTGGTCTGGTCGGCGACCTTGACGATGGTCACCACCACCTGGTTGATGTTGCTGGCCTTCTCGTTGAGGATGCCCAGCTTGGCGTTGACCAGGTCGGCGGCGCCCATCACCTGATGCATGGTTTCCTCCATGCGCGCCAGGCCTTGCTGGCCGGAACCGGCAAGGCTCGAAGCCTGGTCGGCGGCACTGGTCACCTCGGTCATGGTACGCACCAGGTCACGCGAGGTCGCGGCGATCTCGCGCGAGGTGGCGCCAATTTCCGTGGTGGTTGCAGCGGTTTCGGTGGCCGTGGCCTGCTGCTGCTTGGAGGTGGCGGCGATCTCGGTGACGGAGGTGGTCACCTGCACCGATGAGCGCTGGGCCTGGGCCACCAGGTTGGCAAGCGCCTCGCCCATTTCATTGAAACCATTCTCGATGGCGCCGAACTCATCCTTGCGGTCCAGGTTCAGGCGCGCGCTGAGGTCACCCGAGCGCAGCTTGTCGAGGGCATGCACGATGCGCTGCATGGGAGCACTGATGGCGCGCATCAGCAGCAGGCCGCAGATACCAGCAGCGACAATCGCCAGGATCAGCGAAACGATCATGCTGCCCTTGGCGGTGGCCACGGCGCTGACGATCTCGCGGGTGGCGGCATTGGCGGATTCGGTATTGCGGTCGATCACCGAGTTCAGGTGCTTGCGCCCGTCGGTCCAGGCCGGTGTCAGTACCTCGGCGATCAGGCGCTCGGCTTCGAGGTAGTTCTTCTCGCGGTAGGCTGCCAGGACCTGGTCGACCACCTTGACGTAGGCCTCCTCGAGACGCACGAAGGTGTCGAAGGATGCCTGGTCCTCCGCGTCCTGGATCGTGCCCTGGTAATTCGCCATCTGCGCCCTGAGGCGGTCGTGGAAACCCTTGAACAGCTCGAGGTCGGCCGAGGTCAGCTCGCGATGGTTGGACAAGCCGACCAACTGCTGGCTGGCGACGTAGCTGTCGACCCAGGCGCTGCGGATCATCGAGCTGTAGTAGATCCCCGGAATGCTGTCCGTGCCCACTGCCTGCTCGCTGGCTTCGATGGTCACCAGGCGTGAATACGCCGCTACGATCATCAACAGCATGATGGCGATGATCACGGCGAAACTTGCCAGGATCCGTTGGCGCAAGGTCCAGTTCTTCACAATCAGCCCTCAGGAATTCTTCACGAGCGGGAAAATCGTCGAAGTATAGCCTAGGCGCCAGGCGCGTTATCGGTTGAATTGCGGAGTATTCAGGCATCCCTGCCGATTAAATCGCCAATCGCCACATCACTGCGCTGCAGCGTCCCGTACCTGGCGTTCCAGTTCCTCGCGCAAGTTCGGGTCCAGGCGCAATTGACGGGCCAGTTCGTCAAGGTAGGCGCGCTCCATAAAGTGTTCCTGATCGACCATCATCACACTGGCCAGGTACATCTCTGCGGCCATTTCAGGGGTCTGTGCGGCACGGGCCACTTCGGCAGGATCGAGCGGCTTGTTCAGCTCGGCATGCAGCCAGTCCTGCAGCTCGCGATCGCTGTCCAGGCGCACGAACTCGCCCTCGATCAGTTCACGTTCGCGCTCGTCGATATGACCGTCGGACTTGGCCGCCGCCACCAGCGCCTTTAGCACCGCCTGGCTGTGTTGCTCGGCCTGGGCCGGTGGCAGGCGATCGAGGGTCTGTGGCTCCTGCGCAGGAGCCTGGCCCTGGCGCGCCTGCCAGTTGCCAAAGGCTTTGTAGGCCAGCACGCCAAGGGCGGCGAGGCCACCGTAGGTGAGTGCCTTGCCACCGTACTTGCGCGCCTTTTTGCTGCCCAGCAGCAGGCCCATGGCCCCGGCCGCCAGCGCTCCGCCTCCGGCACCGGAAAGCAGGCCGCCAAGGCCAGAGCCCTTGCCTTGGCCACCTCCGAGCAGATCACCAAGACCGGGCACCTTGCCCGCCCCGCCCTTGCCCTGCTGGTTCTGCAGCAGTGACTGGCCGGACTTGAGCAGTTGATCGAGCAGACCACGGGTGTTCATCTGGATGACTCCTGGACGGATAGGAAAGCTCCAGAGTAGGCCCGCAGCCTGAATTCTCCCTTAACGCATTTGCTTCGGGATGTTGCATCCGGCCAGTCGAACGGTACGAGTATCCATCACTCCCGCAGATCCGACTCATGAATCGGATTGGCCCGGCTGGTCGCACGTTGGTACTGCGCAGGCCAGGTTGCCTTGTTGCCACCCAGGTCATCGTCGGCATGCAGCGGCCAGTAAGGGTCGCGCAGCAGTTCGCGGGCGAGGAAGATCAGGTCGGCCTGACCGGTACGCAGGATGTGCTCGGCCTGGGCAGGTTCGGTGATCATGCCCACGGTGCCGGTGGCGACTTCCGACTCCTTGCGCACCCGCTCGGCGAAGCGGGTCTGGTAACCCGGGCCGGTGGGGATTTCGGCATTGACCGAGGTGCCGCCCGAGGACACGTCGATCAGGTCGACCCCCAGCGCCCTCAGGCGACGCGCCAGCTCGACCGTCTCGTCTGGATTCCAGCCATCCTCGACCCAATCGGTGGCCGATACCCGCACGAACAGCGGCAACTCCTGCGGCCACACCTCACGTACGGCCTCGGTCACCTGAAGCGTCAGACGAATACGGTTCTCGAAGCAGCTGCCGTACTCGTCACGCCGCTGGTTGCTCAGCGGCGAAAGAAACTGATGCAGCAGGTAGCCGTGGGCCGCATGGATTTCGACGACCTTGAACCCGGCTGCCTTGGCACGCTCGGCGGCCTGGACGAAGGCCTGGACAACACCCTGGATCTCATCGTGGCTCAGCTCGCGCGGCGGCGTATGCTCCGGATCGAAGGCGATCTTCGAAGGCCCGACCGGCTGCCAGCCGCCGTCCTCGACCTTGACGCTGCCGTGCTTGCCGAGCCAGGGACGATGGGTGCTCGCCTTGCGCCCGGCATGCGCCAGCTGAATGCCCGGAATGGCGCCCTGGGAAGTGATGAAGCGGGTGATACGTTGCAGTGGGACGATCTGGTCGTCGTTCCACAGCCCGAGATCTTCGGCGGTGATTCTTCCGTCGGCAGTGACAGCCACCGCCTCGGTGATCACCAGCCCGGCGCCACCGACGGCGCGACTGCCCAGGTGGACAAGGTGCCAGTCGTTGGCCAGGCCATCGACGCTCGAGTACTGGCACATTGGCGAAACCGCAATGCGATTGGGCAGGGTCAGCTGACGCAGGGTATACGGCTCAAGCAGCAGGCTCATGAGGGGACCTCCCAAGGACTCCAATGGTGATCCGGCCCGGACACTCGTGTGCGGCCGTGGCCCGGTACCGGTCTTCTCTGAGACTAGACCAGATTACCCTGGGGGGAGGTTCCGCCGGATAGACGCCCCGCGCTGAGGGCTGCCCTCTGTCAGCGCGGCTCCATGTGCGCAATCATCAGTTGCACGCTTTCATTGCCGCGAAACTCGTTCACATCAAGCTTGTAGGCCACCTCCACCCAACGCACCGTCGGGTTGGGCCACACGTCGCGGTCGATGCCGAAGGCGATTCCATCGAGTTTCACCGAGCCGCACTCGCTCTTGAGCACCACTTTCAGATGCCGCTCCCCCACCACGCGCTGTTCGACCATCTGGAACACGCCATGGAACAGCGGCTCGGGAAAATGCTGCCCCCAAGGGCCGGCATTGCGCAGGGCGCGGGCCAGGTCCAGATGAAACTCCTCGACCGCCAGGGTGCCGTCGGACAGCAAACGCCCGGTCAGGTCGTCCTCGCACAACTGGCGCCGCACCTCTTCGTCGAACGCATCGGCAAAGGCCTGGAAATTGGCCTCAGGCAGCGACAAGCCGGCGGCCATGGCGTGGCCGCCGAACTTGCTGATCAGGTGCGGCTGGCGTGCAGCCACGGCATCCAGCGCATCGCGGATATGGAAGCCCGGCACCGAACGGGCAGAGCCCTTGAGCATGCCCTCGCCCGCATCGGCAAAGGCGATGGTCGGTCGGTGGTAGCGCTCCTTCAGGCGCGAGGCGAGGATGCCGATCACACCTTGGTGCCAGTCGGCGTCGAACAGGCACAGGCCATAGGGCATGGACTCGATCGGCAGGTCCTTGAGCTGGGCCAGTGCTTCGCGCTGCATGCCCTGCTCGATGGACTTGCGATCCTGGTTGAGCCCGTCCAGTTGCCCGGCCATGTCCAGCGCAACGGCGGGGTCTTCGCACAGCAGGCATTCGATGCCCAGGCTCATGTCGTCCAGCCGACCGGCGGCGTTGAGCCGTGGCCCGAGGATGAAACCCAGGTCGGTCGAAGTGATGCGCCGATGATCGCGCCGCGCCACTTCGAGAATTGCCTTCAACCCAGGACGAGCACGCCCGGCACGGATGCGCTCGAGCCCCTGGTGCACGAGGATACGGTTATTGGCATCCAGCGGCACCACGTCGGCGACACTGCCCAACGCCACCAGGTCGAGCAGTTCGCCAATGTTCGGCTGGGCCTGCGTCTCATAGCGTCCAAGGCTGCGCAGACGGGCACGCAGGGCCATCAGCACGTAGAAGATCACGCCCACCCCGGCCAGCGACTTGCTGGGGAAGGTACAGCCTGGCTGGTTCGGGTTGACGATCGCATCGGCGTCGGGCAACTGCTCGCCAGGCAGGTGGTGGTCGGTGACCAGGACCTTGAGCCCGGCAGCCTTGGCCGCCGCCACGCCATCGACACTGGAGATACCGTTATCGACAGTGATCAGCAGTTGCGGCTGACGCTGCAACGCCACCTGCACGATCTCCGGGGTCAGGCCATAGCCGTACTCGAAGCGATTGGGCACCAGGTAGTCCACATGGGCCGCGCCCAGCAGTCGCAGCCCCAGCACACCTACGGTGCTGGCGGTGGCGCCATCGGCGTCGAAGTCGCCGACGATCAGGATGCGCTGACGCAGGTCCAGGGCCTCGACCAACAGGTCGACGGCCGCCTCGATTCCTTTAAGTTGCTGGTACGGCAACAGGCGCGCCAGGCTCTTGTCCAGTTCGGACTCGCTCTGCACGCCGCGGGCGGCATACAGCCGGGTCAACAGGGGTGGCAGGTTGCCAAGGAAGGGCAGTGCCGATGGCAGGGGGCGGGGTTCGATACGCATGGGGTCTTCGGCTGTCAGATCGGATCAGGTCAGCCGCGCTCACCGAGCAGCCACTGCAATTGGACTTCGTGCTGGCCACGGTCGTCGGTGACGAATACCGTGCCTTCACTGATCATCACATCCCATTTGATGGTACGCGGCATGTCGGTGGCCAGAACCTCCAGGACTTCCTGCGGGACAGCAGCGATGCTCAGGTTTTTCAGGCCCTTGACCGCGCCGACCACCTTGTTCTCCCACACCCGCAAGCTGCCATAGGCCAGCAGGCTGGTGCGCTCGGTACGGCGCGAGCACCAGGTGAGACGGTCGGCGTCGGGCTGGCCGACTTCGATCCAGTGCAGGATGCGATCATCCAGGCTTTTTTCCCACAGGGCGGCCTCATCGACATCCGACAGACCGCGGCCGAACGACAGGTTCTCGTTGTACCAAAGGGCGTAGGCCAGCAGACGGACGGCCATGCGTTCCTCGGTCTCCGACGGGTGACGAGCGATCGTCTGACGCACGTTTTCGTACACGCCGCGGTCGAGGTCGGTCAGATTCAGTTCGAACTTGTAGGTGGTGGAAGGCTGGGCCATGGGAAAGGGGCTTCTTTGGAGAAAGTCGCAGAGTTTAACCGATCCGAGTTTGTTGGGGTGGGTGGTTGCGCATCTGCGTGCACTGGACTCTGCCTTGCAACAGTATCTGCCATTGACCAGCTGTGATAAAACCAAGCCTCTTTTCTGTCGCCACGGACGCACCATGCACACCCCCGCCAAACCCCTCGCCGGTCTGAAGGTCATCGAGCTCGGCACCTTGATCGCCGGCCCCTTCGCTTCGCGTATCTGCGCCGAATTCGGCGCCGAGGTGATCAAGGTCGAATCACCTGATGGCGGCGATCCGCTGCGCAAGTGGCGCAAACTGTATGAAGGGACTTCGCTGTGGTGGTTCGTCCAGGCGCGCAACAAGCAATCGCTCACGCTCAACCTCAAGCACCCCGAAGGACGCGAGATCCTCAAGCGATTGCTGGCCGATGCTGACATCCTGATCGAGAACTTCCGCCCTGGCGTGCTGGAGAAACTCGGCCTTGGCTGGGAGGTGCTGCATGCCCTCAACCCGCGCCTGGTAATGGTGCGCCTGTCAGGCTTCGGCCAGACCGGGCCGATGAAGGACCAGCCAGGCTTCGGTGCCGTCGGCGAGTCCATGGGGGGCCTGCGCTACATCACCGGCTTCGAGGATCGCCCGCCCGTGCGCACGGGCATTTCCATCGGCGACTCGATTGCCGCCCTCTGGGGCGTGATTGGTGCACTGATGGCCCTGCGCCACCGCGAAGTCAATGGCGGTGAAGGACAGGTGGTGGATGTGGCGCTGTACGAGGCAATCTTCGCGATGATGGAAAGCATGGTGCCGGAGTTCGACGTGTTCGGTTTCATTCGCGAGCGCACCGGCAACATCATGCCGGGCATCACCCCCTCCTCCATCCACACCAGCGCCGACGGCCGGCACGTGCAGATCGGCGCCAACGGCGATGCGATCTTCAAACGCTTCATGCAGGCCATCGGCCGCGACGACCTCGCCGAGGATGCAACCCTGGCCAGCAACGATGGCCGTGACCTGCGTCGCGACGAGCTGTACGGGGTGATCGACCGCTGGGTCAACAGCCTGCCGCTGGAACAGGTGATGCAGGCGCTGAACGACGCAGGCGTGCCTGCCAGCCGCATCTATTCGGCCGAGGACATGTTCAGCGACCCGCAATTCCTCGCCCGGGAAATGTTCCTTCAGGCGAAGCTCCCAGACGGCAAGCCCTTCAAGATGCCGGGGATCGTGCCCAAGCTGTCGCAGACACCCGGCTCCACGGAGTGGGTCGGGCCTGCGCTGGGAGAGCACACGGCGACACTGCTCGCCGGGCTGGGCTATAGCACTGCCGAGGTGGCACGCCTGCGCGAGCAGGGGGCGGTCTGATCGGGCGTCGAGCAAGCATGATGCGCATGTTTGTGCTGCTCTGCGTCCTGCTGTTGTCCTCGCAGCAGGGCCAGGCCCGTGAACGCCTGACCTGGCTGGTGCGCGACCTGCCGCCGTTCACTATTTTCGAAGGCCAGGAAAAGGGCCAGGGCGTGGTTGACCGCATGCTGCCCCTGCTCATCGAGCAGATGCCCGAATACGATCACACGGTCCTGCGGGTAAATCGCGCGCGCGGCATCCAGATGCTTCAGGAACGCAGCTTCACCTGCGACCCCACCCTGCTATGGACACCGGAACGCGCCCGTTTCGTGCATTTCTCCCAACCCACGCTGCCCATCCTCAGCAGCGGGCTGGTCATCCGCAAGGCAGACCCGGGACGATTGGACGAATCCGAGGATGGCACGCCTGTGGACCTGAAGCAGGTGCTGGAACGGCCAGGGATGAAGTTGGGCATCGTGGCCCAACGCAGCTACGGGGTAGTGGTCGACGATATCCTGCGCCAGTTGCCAGAAACCATGCTGAGCCGCCACTACGGCAACGATGCCACCGCCAACCTCTTGCAGATGCAGCAACTGGGGCGCCTGCAACTGGTACTTGGGTACTGGCCGGAGGTGCGCTACCTGATCCAGGAGCAGGGCGGCTCGCTGGACAGCTATCAGTTCCACCCGATCAAGGGTGCGAATCGCTATCAGTTTCTACATGTGGGCTGCTCCGACACGCCACTGGGACGCCAAGCCATCGCCCATATCGACAAGCTGTTGCCGCACCTGCGCCAGGAAGTGCTCCCCGAGTTCTACGCCAGCTGGCTCGACCCCGAACTGCGCACAGAGTACCTGGAGCAGACACGGCATCTGGTCGAGGAGCTTCCCTCTGCAGCCAACGCCCAGCCATGACGCAGGCAAAAGAAACCCCGGATGCTGGGGAAAGACATCCGGGGTCAACTCAAAGCCCTTGAACGGACTCTGTACGGCGATCCAACGCTACCGGAGCAAAGCAGCGTTCGAACACCCTATAAAGTCTGACGAAACACTCAGGCAAAGGTTCCCTGAGGTTGTTGTCGGTGTTGCAAGGCCGCGATCACACAAGGCTGCAGACGCCCCTCGACGATCTGCAGGTCGCGGTGCAGACCGTCGACCAGATCGACCAGCAAGCGCTGCTCCTGTAGCTGACGCACACTCACGGCGCGGCGCAACACTTCGTTGCCCTGCGCATCGAGCAAGGTGAGTTGGCGATTGCCGCGCGCATCTACATCGTCGAGGCGGGTGTGATAAGGGGACAGGGCATCGTTGAGCAGGGAGCAGATTCTTTCCATCCGGCGTACTCGCTTTGTCGGGGACCTATCGGAACTGACCGCCAGGCACTTCGGAAAGTTCGCCCGCACGCGTCTGTATCAGCGAGCATGCGTGGGCAACATGACCGTTTCGATATCCCGCCCGGAGTACCTGCGCGGCGGCCGACGCAGCCGCTGCAATGCCGCCTGCAACCCCCTGATCGACAACGGCCAGGGCAATTGGGCAACCACCCACTGCCCCTGACGCTGGGCCTCGACAGCGAGGTCAGGGCCGCGCACAGGGGGCTGCCCGACGAACAGCAGCGCACGCGCATGGCCTTGCCGGGTCACGTGCTTCAACAGTGCCTGGGCGCTCAGCGTCGGCATGCCATGGTCGATGATGAGCATGTCCAAGGCTTGCATCTGCGCCATGCTTGCCTTGGCGCTGGCCAGATCGCAGGCAATGCGCACGTTGAAAACCCCCAGGGCATTGCAGGCCTGGTGCAAAGCGATCTGCTGGGCGGGACGAGACTGGACGATAAGGATGTTGAGCCGATGCATGAGCCGCTCCTGAGGGCTGCGAGCCCTGATGGACAGGGCGCCCACTCTAGAAAAGCAGCATAGGGACTCAAATAGGAAAAACCTGAAAATACGAAGGAAGATTCTGTAATTAAAAGAACCGCTCAAACGCAAACGGGGCAAGCCGATGTTCCGACTTGCCCCGCCCAATGCTCTCGAGTACCGCGTTTTACAGCGGCTTGCCGCGGTTGCCGTGCTGGCTGACGAAGGCCTGGACCGCCTTCAGGTCATTGGCCAGGACCGTGCAACGCTCCTCGCGGCTGAACAGGTCGCTCAAGTGCGCCGGCAACTCGAGGGCCTTGCCGACACCGGCTTTCTCCACCGCTTCGGGGAATTTGACCGGATGCGCGGTGCCCAGCACCACCATCGGCGTGTCCAGGCTGCGACGGCACTCACGAGCGGCTTTGACGCCGATTGCGGTGTGCGGATCAAGCACTTCGCCGGTGGCCTTGAACACCTCGGCGATGGTCTCGCAGGTCTGCTCGTCGCTCACCGCCAGGGAGTCGAACAGTTTGCGCGCCTCGGTCCAGCGATCCTGCTCCACGCTGAAACCGCCACCTTGCTTGAAGTTGGCCATCAACTCGGCGATCGCTGCGCCGTTGCGACCGTGCAGGTCGAACAGCAGGCGCTCGAAGTTGGACGAGACCATGATGTCCATCGACGGCGACAGCGTTGGGTGCAGGGCATCCTTGACGTACTGGTTGCCGCTCATGAAGCGGTGCAGGATGTCGTTGCGGTTGGTGGCCACCACCAGTTGGCTGATCGGCAGGCCCATGTTGCGTGCCAGGTAACCGGCAAAGATGTCGCCAAAGTTGCCGGTCGGGACCGAGAACGCGATCGAGCGCGCCGGGCCGCCCAACTGCAGTGCTGCATGGAAGTAGTAGACGATCTGGGCCATGATCCGCGCCCAGTTGATCGAGTTGACCGCCACCAGGCGAGTGCCCTTGAGGAAGGACTGATCGGCGAAGCTGGCCTTGACCATTTCCTGGCAGTCGTCGAAGTTGCCTTCGATGGCGATGTTGTGGATGTTGTCGCCGAGGATGGTGGTCATCTGCCGACGCTGAACTTCCGACACACGCTGGTGCGGGTGCAGGATGAAGATGTCGACGTTGTCGCAACGGCGGCAGCCTTCGATGGCGGCAGAACCGGTATCGCCGCTGGTGGCGCCGACAATCACCACGCGCTCGCCACGCTTGACCAGCACGTGGTCGAGCAGACGGCCAAGCAGTTGCAGGGCGAAGTCCTTGAACGCCAGTGTTGGGCCGTGGAACAGCTCCATCACCCATTCGTTGCCGTTCAACTGGCGCAGCGGCGCCACCGCGGCATGGGCGAAGGCGCCGTAGGTTTCCTCCAGGATTTTCTTGAAGTCGGCGTCGGCGATGCTGCCGGTGACGAACGGGCGCATCACCCGGAAGGCCAGTTCGTGGTACGGCAGGCCGGCCCAGGACGCGATCTCTTCCTGGGTGAAGCGTGGCAGGTTCTCCGGCACGTACAGGCCGCCATCACTGGCAAGGCCAGCCAGCAGGACGTCTTCGAAATTCAGGGCCGGCGCCTGGCCGCGAGTACTGATATAGCGCATTGTGCAAACCTTCGGTTCTGGGCGCGGGCCGCCGTCGCGGCCCGCCGCTGAATTAATTGAGCTGTTCGACGCGGATGCGCACGACGTTGCCGACCACATCCTGCAGGGCTTCAAGGGCGACGATAGCATCGTTGATACGCTGCTCGACCACGCCGTGCGTCAGCAGGATCATCGGCACCAGGCCGTCCTGCTCCTCGGCTTCCTTCTGCATGATCGACTCTATGTTGATGCCACGCTCGGACAGGATGCTGGCGACCTGGGCCAGCACGCCTGGGTGATCCTTGGCCTGGATACGCAGGTAGTAGGCACTTTCGCAAGCCTCGATCGGCAGGATCGGGTGCGCCGACAGCGAATCCGGCTGAAAGGCCAGGTGCGGAACGCGGTTTTCCGGGTCGGAGGTCATGGCACGCACCACGTCGACCAGGTCGGCGACCACCGACGAAGCGGTCGGCTCCATGCCGGCACCGGCACCGTAATAAAGCGTAGACCCTGCCGCATCCCCGTTGACCATCACCGCGTTCATCACGCCGTTGACGTTGGCGATCAGGCGGTCGCTCGGGATCAGCGTCGGGTGCACGCGCAGCTCGATGCCGTCGGCGGTACGGCGGGCCACGCCCAGGTGCTTGATGCGATAGCCCAGGGCTTCGGCGTAGTTGACATCGGCAGTGGTCAGGCGGGTGATGCCCTCGGTGTAGGCCTTGTCGAACTGCAGCGGAATACCAAAGGCGATGGAGGCCAGGATGGTCAGCTTGTGCGCAGCATCGATGCCCTCGACGTCGAAGGTCGGGTCGGCCTCGGCGTAACCCAGCGCCTGGGCTTCGGCCAGCACGTCAGGGAAGGCACGGCCCTTTTCACGCATTTCGGTGAGGATGAAGTTGCCGGTGCCGTTGATGATCCCGGCCAACCAGTTGATGCGGTTGGCCGACAGGCCTTCGCGGATCGCCTTGATCACCGGGATACCGCCGGCAACTGCCGCCTCGAAGGCCACGATCACGCCCTTTTCACGGGCCTTGGCGAAAATTTCGTTGCCGTGCACGGCAATCAGCGCCTTGTTGGCGGTGACCACGTGCTTGCCGTTCTCGATGGCCTTGAGCACCAGATCGCGGGCAATGGTGTAGCCACCGATCAGCTCGATGACGATGTCGATTTCGGGGTTGGTCGCGACTTCGAACACATCAGCGGTAATGGGGGTACCGGTAATCTGGCAGTTCGGGTTCTGCGAGCGCATGGCAATCTGAGCCACTTCAATACCGCGCCCGGCACGGCGGGCAATCTCCTCGGCGTTGCGCTGAAGTACATTGAAGGTACCGCCACCGACGGTCCCCAACCCACAGATGCCTACTTTGACCGGTTTCACTGTGAACTCCCCATTGAACGGCCGGCACCTGCGCCGACCGTGAAACATGCCGTCACCCCATGACGACGGCGTATTGAATGAATTACTTGGCGGCTTGCGCCTGGCCGGCCAGGGCCAGCTTGGCCACCTGCGGTGCCGGCTGGTAGCCCGGGATCACCTGGCCGCTTTCGAGCACGATCGCTGGCGTGCCGTTGACACCGATCGACTGGCCGAGCTGGAACTGCTTGCTGACCGGGTTGGCGCACTTGGCCGCCTTGATTTCCTTGCCGTCGACCATCTTGTCCATCGCCGCACGGCGATCGCTGGAGCACCAGACGGCCTGCAGTTGCTCGTCACCCGGCGAGCCCAGGCCCTGGCGCGGGAAGGCGACATAGCGCACTTCGATACCGCGCTTGTTCAGCTCTGGCACTTCGGCGTGCAGCTTGTGGCAGTACGGGCAGGTCGTGTCGGTGAACACGGTGATGTGCGATTTGGTTTCGCCCTTGGCCGGGTAAACCACCATTTCAGCCGCAGGAATACCGTTGATCAGCTTGGCGATACCCTGGCGTTCGGTTTTCTCGGTCAGGTTGACCGGCTTGCCATCCTGGATCTGGTACAGGTAGCCCTGCATGACGAACTGGCCGTCTGCGCTGGCATAGAGCACGCGACCGCCCTGCAGCTTGACTTCGTACAAGCCACCGACCGGGCTGCTGGCGACGCTTTCGATCGGCACTTCCAATTCCAGGGTCTTGAGTGTGTTGCGAATGGCCTGCTCGGCACCGGCAGTGACGTCGGTGGCCGCAGCAACGGCAAAGGTACTGGCCAGCGCCAGGGCGGCGGCGGCAAAAATCTGGGTCACGCGCATGGGGTACTCCTGAAGGCGGACGGGGACCGGAGGACGTCGCCTGCGGAAAAATCGCGGCGACCGGGCGGTCCCTGGTGCAAACCGCTCAAGCCTACCACATCAGGCCGCAGCGAAATCACTGTCTGATGGCCGCCGGGCGGAACATGAAAATCATTCATCCACGCGGATGGTGCTGGGCGTGCAACTGCTGCAAACGAGCCTTGGCGACGTGGGTGTAGATCTGTGTGGTGGAAAGGTCGCTGTGCCCCAACAACATCTGCACCACCCTCAGGTCGGCCCCGTGATTGAGCAGATGCGTAGCGAAAGCATGGCGTAGGGTGTGCGGTGACAGCGGCTTGTCGATCCCGGCCACGCGGGCGTGATGCTTGATGCGGTGCCAGAAGGTCTGGCGGGTCATTTCCTCGCCCCGCAGGCTGGGGAACAGCACATCGCTGGGGCGCCCGTTGAGCAGCTCGGCCCGGCCGTCACGCAGGTAGCGCTCGATCCACAGCACCGCCTCCTCGCCCATCGGCACCAGGCGCTCCTTGCTGCCTTTGCCCATCACCCGCAGCACGCCCTGGCGCAGGTTGACCTGATCGAGAGTCAGGCTCACCAGCTCGGTGACCCGCAGGCCGCAGGCGTAGAGCACCTCGAGCATGGCGCGGTCGCGCTGGCCGATGGCTTCGGCCAGGTCCGGCGCCTTGAGCAAAGCTTCGACATCCGCTTCCGACAGGGACTTGGGCAAAGGCCTACCCAGTTGCGGCATATCGACCTGCAAGGTCGGGTCGACACCTATGAGCTTTTCCCGCAGCAGATAACGATAAAAACCACGCACTCCAGAGAGAAAACGTGCAGTGGAACGCGGCTTGTAACCCTGATCGAAGCGCCAGGCAAGGTGGTCGAGGATCGAATCGCGACCTGCATCGGGCAACGTCACGCCACGCTCCTGCAACCAGCCATTGAACAGGGCCAGGTCGCTGCGGTAGGAAACGCGGGTGTTGTCGGACAGGCCTTTTTCCAGCCAGAGGGCATCGAGAAACTGATCGATCAGGGGGTGGTCCAGGGCGGGCATTCGGAGGGCTGCTGGGTGTTGAAAGTGGGCTAGTGTTTCACAGACGCATAATTGTTGTCTGTATCGGCCTCTTCGCGGGTAAACCCGCTCCTACAGGGATCGCGTAGCACCTGTGGGTTTACCCGCGAAAGGGCCCGCACTGGAGAACTCAGGCCTGAGCCAGTACTGGCACCGGTCGCTTGTCCTCGTCGATGGCGACGAAGCTGAAAACCCCATGAATCGCGCGCTCGC
>NZ_BCBT01000063.1:0-37247 GCF_001320965.1 Pseudomonas sp. NBRC 111143
CCGCGTTCAAGAGCCAGCGGCATTCGCTGCCGAGAGCAGGCCGGTGGCCGACACCATTCGTAACCGCCTTTGCAAAGCACCATCTCCCACATTTCGAGTCTGAACACTAGAATAGAGCCGACTTTCCTATCAGAACTCCCTATGTCCAACCCTGCCGATCCCGAAGCGCTGGCCAGCCTGCCGCTGGAAGACCTCGTGGCTTGTCACGAGTGTGACCTGCTGCTGCGCAAGCCCGTGCTGCAGCATGGCGAGAAAGCCCAGTGTCCGCGCTGTGGCTACGAGCTCTATGCGCATCGTTACAATGTCGTCAATCGCAGCCTCGCGCTGGTGCTGACCGCGCTGTTCCTTTATATCCCGGCCAATTTCCTGCCTATCATGCAACTGCACCTGCTCGGCCAGACCGCTGACGACACGGTGTGGAGTGGTGTTCTGGGCCTGTACAACTCTGAAATGCGTGGCGTCGCCGCTGTGGTGTTCCTGTGCAGCATGGCCATTCCGTTGCTCAAGCTGCTGTGCCAACTCCTGGTACTGCTGAGCATTCGCCTGAATATCGGTCGTGGTCATGGCCTGTTGTTCTATCGCATCTATCATCACCTGCGGGAGTGGGGGATGCTCGAGGTGTACTTCATGGGCGTGCTGGTAGCGATCGTCAAGCTTGTCGACCTGGCGCAACTGACCGTCGGGCTCGGTTTGTTCTGCTTTATCAGCCTGTTGCTGGTGCAGGTCTGGCTGGAGGTGGTGATGTCGCCGCATCAGATATGGGTAGCGCTCTCCGGGGAGGATACCCATGCGGGCGATTGATGCCGGTATCCTGGTCTGCAACGAGTGTCACGAGCTCAATCGCCAGGAGCCGGGCAGCGACTCGCAGGCCTGCACTCGTTGTGGTGCCATCGTGCATGCGCGTCGCCCCAACAGTATCGTGCGCACCTGGGCGCTGCTCGTCACTGCGATGATCCTGTACATCCCGGCCAACCTGCTGCCGATCATGACCGTCAGCACCTTGGGCCAGGGCAGCCCGGACACCATCATGTCCGGGGTCATCACCCTGATGAAGCACGGCATGCTGCCCATTGCCGCGGTGGTATTCATTGCCAGTATTCTGGTGCCGACCTTCAAGCTGGTGGGCATTGGCCTGCTGCTTTATTCGGTGCAGCGTCATCAGCCGCTCTCGGCCCGGCAGCGGATCCTTATGTACCGCTTTATCGAATTCATCGGTCGCTGGTCGATGCTCGACATCTTCGTCATCGCCATTCTGGTGGCGGTGGTGAATTTCGGTCGCATCGCCAGTGTCGAAGCCAACCTGGGCGCCGTCGCCTTTGCCAGTGTGGTGATCCTGACGATGCTTGCTGCTTTAACTTTCGATCCCCGACTGATCTGGGATAACACGGAGTCGGACGACGACCATGAGTGACTTGCCAACGGCCAAAACACGCCCAGCCTCGAACTGGTCGGCCATCTGGATTCTGCCGCTGATCGCCCTGATGATCGGGGGCTGGCTTGCCTGGCAGGCCTATCGTGACGCTGGCGTGGAGATTCAGGTTCGTTTCGAAACCGGCGAGGGTATCGTCGCCAACAAGACCGAGGTGATCTACAAGGGCATGTCGGTGGGCAAGGTTACTAGCCTGGTGCTGGATGCCGAGGGCAGCAACACGGGTGTGATCGCCACCATCGAGATGAACAAGACGGCCGAGCCGCACATGAATAAAGGTACGCGCTTCTGGCTGGTCAAGCCGAGCGTCAGCCTGGCTGGGATCTCCGGGCTGGAGACACTGGTTTCCGGCAACTACATCGCCGTTGATCCAGGGCAGGGCGAACCTACCCGTCGCTTCACCGCACTGGCCGAGGCGCCACCGCTTTCTGACAAGGAGCCCGGCCTGCACCTGACGCTCAAGGCCGAGCGCCTGGGCTCGCTCAATCGTGAGAGCCCGGTGTTCTACAAGCAGATCCAGGTGGGCAAGGTAAAAAGCTATCGCCTGTCAGACGACCATGGAACGGTCGAGATCAAGCTGTTCATCGAGCCTGAATACGCTGGTCTGGTGCGCAAACACACGCGTTTCTGGAATGCCAGCGGCATCAGCATTGATGCCAATCTGTCGGGCGTCAAGGTGCGCAGTGAATCGCTGTCGAGCATCGTGGCTGGCGGCATCGCCTTCGCTACTCCAGAGCATCGCAAGGACAGCCCGCCCACCGATCCGAGCCTTCCGTTCCGTCTCTATGAGGACTTCGAGGCAGCTCAGGCTGGTATCCGCATCAAGGTGCACCTGACCGATTACGAAGGCCTGCAGGCTGGACGTACCCCGGTAATGTACAAGGGTATCCAGGTGGGCTCCATGAAAACGCTGAAGATCGATGATGGCCTCGATGGCGCCATGGCCGAGCTCACGCTGGACCCGCTGGCCGAAGACTACCTGGTGGAAGGTACCCAGTTCTGGGTGGTCAAACCGTCCATTTCATTGGCGGGCATCACCGGCCTGGAGGCGCTGGTAAAGGGTAACTACATCGCCATTCGTCCGGGTGAGAAAGGCGCGCGACCGCAGCGTGAGTTCGAGGCTAGGGCCAAGGCGCCACCGCTCGATCTCAAGGCGCCGGGCCTGCACCTGGTGCTGTTCGCTGACACGCTCGGCTCGCTCGAGGTAGGTAGTCCAGTAACCTATCGCCAGGTCAAGGTCGGTAGCGTGCAGAGCTACCAGTTCGCACGCAACAGCAAGCGTATCCTGATTGGCGTCCATATCGAGAAAGAGTATGCCGGCCTGGTGAACGGTTCGACACGCTTCTGGAATGCCAGCGGTATCACGCTCACTGGCGGCCTGTCGGGTATCAAGATCAAGAGTGAGTCGTTGCAGACCCTGATGGCCGGAGGCATCGCTTTTGACACGCCGCAGCAGAACGTGCCGCTCAAACGACACATTCCACGTTTCCGCCTGCTGGAGAACGAGGAGGCAGCCAACCGTGCCGGCACTCTCGTGACCATCCGTGTGGAGCGTGCCGATGGTCTCAAGCCCGGTACGCCGATCCGCTTCCGTGGCCTGGACGTAGGCAGCATTGAAAGCGTCGACCTGACCTCCGACCTGCAGGCTGTGCTGCTGCGTGCGCGGATCACCGATGCTGCGGACCGCATTGCCCGGGCAGGCACGCAATTCTGGGTGGTGAAGCCGGCATTCGGGCTGGTGCGCACAGAGAACCTGGATACCCTGATCGGCGGTCAGTACCTGGAGGTACAGCCGGCATTGAAGAGCCAGGGCCCGCAGCGGGATTTCATCGCCTTGCCCGAAGCGCCGGAGGTGGTTGGTCAGGAAGTCGGCCTGCCGCTGACGTTGAGCGCCTCGCGTCGTGGTTCGATAAAGCCGGGTGTACCAGTCACCTACCGTGAAGTACAGGTTGGCAAGGTCACGGGCTACGAACTGGGGCAGAGTGCGGACCGGGTGTTGATCCACATTCTGATCGAGCCACGTTATGCCGCCTTGGTGCGGGGCGGCAGCCGGTTCTGGAACAGCAGTGGTTTCGGCTTTGACTGGGGGCTGTTCAAGGGGGCCACGGTGCGGACCGAATCGCTGGAAACCCTCATCGACGGAGGGATCGCCTTTGCAACGCCGGATGGCGAGCAGATGGGCAATCCCGCGCGGCCGCAGCAGACCTTCGCCCTGTTCGATAAACCGGATGATGCCTGGTTGCAATGGGCGCCGAAGATCCCGGTGGGCAAGTAGCAATGAGTCCGGGGCCGCTTATCGCGGCCCGGACTTCTTGGTTGACCTGTCGATGGCCAGCTAAATCGCAGGCAACAAAAAACCGACCCTAAGGTCGGTTTTTGTTAAAGCGTGTCGCTTAGGCAGCTGCAGCTTCTTTCAGCGCCTTGATGTGGCCATTCAGACGGCCTTTGTGGCGAGCAGCTTTATTCTTGTGGATGATGCCTTTATCGGCCATGCGGTCGATTACAGGCACAGCCAGAGTGTAAGCAGCTTGCGCTTTTTCGGCGTCTTTAGCGTCGATGGCCTTGACTACGTTCTTGATGTAGGTACGGACCATGGAACGCAGGCTGGCGTTGTGGCTGCGACGCTTCTCAGCCTGTTTTGCACGTTTCTTGGCGGAAGGTGTGTTGGCCACCGTCGAGCTCCTCGAAAGACTTTTGGGTAAATAGCAAACAAATAAGGCCGCGAATCATGCCGATGAGTCGGACGGATGTCAAGGCCAGTTGCAAGGATCTGCCGAGTGGCATGTGTGCGCGGAAGGAGAGATTCCTTTCTACGCAACGACCTGTAAACTCGGGAGTTTTTGGCACCCCTGCAAAGAAGCGGGATTATCGCACATCCGGGCGTCATCTGGCAGCGCTCTCAAGTCCCAGGCGTAAAACTTTTCGATGAACCTGCTCAAATCCCTGGCTGCAGTCAGCTCCATCACCATGATTTCGCGGGTGCTGGGTTTCGTGCGCGACACCATTCTGGCGCGGGTCTTCGGCGCCGGCATCGCTACCGACGCCTTCTTCATTGCCTTCAAACTGCCCAACCTGCTGCGGCGTATCTTCGCCGAGGGCGCGTTTTCCCAAGCCTTCGTGCCGATTCTTGCCGAATACAAGACCCAGCAGGGCGAGGAGGCCACGCGTACTTTCATCGCCTATGTCAGTGGCCTGCTCACGCTGGTCCTGGCTCTGGTCACTGCCCTGGGCATACTCGCCGCGCCCTGGGTGGTTTGGGTCACGGCCCCCGGCTTTGTCGACAGTGCCGAGAAATACGAACTCACCACCGCACTGTTGCGTGTGACGTTTCCTTATATATTGCTGATATCCCTGTCGTCGCTGGTCGGGGCGATCCTCAATACCTGGAACCGCTTCTCGGTGCCGGCCTTTACGCCGACCCTGCTGAACGTGGCGATGATCGCCTTCGCCGTGTTCCTCACCCCCTATTTCGACCCGCCGATCATGGCCCTGGCCTGGGGCGTGCTGGCGGGGGGGCTGGCCCAGCTGCTGTACCAGCTGCCAGCCTTGAAGAAGATCGGCATGCTCGTGCTGCCACGGCTGAACCTGCGCGATACCGGGGTATGGCGCGTGCTCAAGCAGATGCTGCCGGCGATCCTCGGGGTGTCGGTGAGTCAGATTTCGCTGATCATCAACACCATCTTCGCCTCCTTCCTGGTCGCCGGTTCGGTGTCCTGGATGTACTACGCCGACCGCCTGATGGAGCTTCCTTCCGGTGTGCTGGGCGTAGCCTTGGGCACCATTCTTCTGCCGACCCTGGCCAAGACCTACGCCAACAAGGACCGTGAAGAGTATTCGCGGATCCTCGACTGGGGCCTGCGCCTGTGCTTCCTGCTGGTGCTGCCTTGTACCCTGGCCCTGGCGATCCTCGCCGAGCCGCTGACCGTGGCGCTGTTCCAGTACGGCAAGTTCACCGCCACGGATGCCGCCATGACCCAGCGCGCGCTGATCGCCTATTCGGTCGGTCTGCTGGCGATTATCCTGGTCAAGGTGCTTGCGCCCGGCTTCTACGCGCAGCAGAACATCCGTACGCCGGTGAAGATCGCCATCTTCACCCTGGTCTGCACGCAATTGTTCAACCTCGCCCTGATCGGCCCGCTGCAACATGCAGGTCTGGCCCTGGCCATCAGCCTGGGGGCCTGCCTCAACGCCGGGTTGCTGTTCTGGAAGCTGCGCAGCCAAGGCCTGTTCCAGCCCCAGGCCGGCTGGATGGTATTCCTGCTAAAGCTGGTACTGGCGGTGGCGCTGATGTCTGGCGTGCTGCTGCTGGGCATGCACTTCATGCCAGCCTGGGAGCAGGGCAACATGCTCGAGCGTTTCCTGCGCCTCGGCGCATTGATCGGCGCGGGTGTGGTGACCTACTTCGGGTGCCTGTTCCTGTGCGGTTTCCGCCCTCGGCACTTTGTCCGCAAGGCGCTGCACTGAGGTCGGGGCAGGGCCAGGCGTCGGTTTTTCGCATTCCACGGCCCACAGTGGCACTGCTGCCTGTCACCAGCGCCCCGGTGTGGTTATAATCGGCCACTTTATGAGCAAGAAGCGCGTTATGCAGCTGGTTCGAGGTCTTCACAACCTGCGCCCCGAGCACCGGGGCTGTGTCGCCACCATTGGCAACTTCGACGGGGTTCACCGGGGCCACCAGGCCATCCTGGCGCGCCTGCGTGAGCGCGGCCAGGAGCTGGGCTTGCCCACCTGCGTGGTGATCTTCGAGCCGCAGCCGCGGGAATATTTCGCCCCGGACACTGCGCCGGCCCGGCTGGCGCGTCTGCGCGACAAGGTCGAGCTGCTGGCCGACGAAGGCATCGACCGGGTGTTGTGCCTGGCCTTCAACCAGCGTCTTAGCCAGCTCAGCGCCGATCAGTTCGTCAAGGTGGTGCTGGTCGATGGCCTGGGCGTGCGTCACCTGGAAGTCGGCGACGACTTCCGCTTCGGCTGCGATCGTGCCGGCGACTTCGACTTCCTGGTCCAGGCCGGCCAGCAGTACGGTTTCACCGTTGAGGCGGCCAACACCGTGATCCAGGACGGCCTGCGCGTCAGCAGCACCGAAGTGCGCAAGGCCCTGGCCGAAGCCGACTTCGAGCTGGCCGAGCACTTGCTGGGCCGTCCGTATCGCATTACCGGGCGCGTGCTGCACGGCCAGAAACTGGCCCGCCAGCTCGGCACGCCCACCGCCAACATCCAGCTCAAGCGCCGTCGCGTGCCGCTGTCCGGGGTCTACCTGACCAGCATCGAAATCGACGGCACGCCTTGGCCGGGTGTCGGCAACATCGGGGTTCGTCCCACCGTCAAGGGTGATGGGCGTCCCCACCTGGAAATCCATCTCCTGGACTACACCGGCGACCTCTATGGCCGGCGTCTGACAGTGGAGTTCCACCACAAGCTGCGCGAGGAGCAGCGATTCGCCTCCCTGGAGGCGCTGAAGTCGGCGATCGACGCGGACATCGCCGCCGCACGTGCCCACTGGCACGCTCAACCGCTAACCAAGAGCCTGAAATGACCGACTACAAAGCCACGCTTAACCTTCCGGACACCGCCTTCCCCATGAAGGCCGGCCTGCCTCAGCGCGAACCGCAGATCCTGCAGCGCTGGGACAGCATTGGCCTGTACCGGAAGTTGCGCGAGATTGGCAAGGATCGTCCGAAGTTCGTCCTGCACGACGGCCCGCCCTATGCCAACGGCAAAATCCACATCGGTCACGCGCTGAACAAGATCCTCAAGGACATGATCGTCCGGTCCAAGACCTTGTCGGGCTTCGACGCACCCTACGTGCCGGGCTGGGACTGCCATGGCCTGCCGATCGAGCACAAGGTCGAGGTCACCCATGGCAAGCACCTGACGCCAGACCAGACCCGCGAGCTGTGCCGCGCCTATGCCGCCGAGCAGATCGAAGGGCAGAAGAGCGAATTCATCCGCCTGGGTGTGCTGGGCGACTGGGACAACCCCTACAAGACCATGGACTTCGCCAACGAAGCTGGCGAGATCCGCGCCCTGGCCGAGATGGTCAAGCAAGGCTACGTGTTCAAGGGCCTCAAGCCGGTGAACTGGTGCTTCGATTGCGGTTCGGCCCTGGCCGAGGCCGAGGTCGAGTACGCCGACAAGAAATCCCAGACCATCGATGTCGCCTTCCCGATCGCCGACCAGGACAAACTGGCCGCCGCCTTCGGCCTGGCTTCGCTGAACAAGCCTGCCGCGATCGTGATCTGGACCACCACCCCCTGGACCATTCCGGCCAACCAGGCGCTGAACATCCACCCGGACTTCAACTACGCCCTGGTCGATACCGGCGAGCGCCTGCTGGTGCTGGCCGAGGAACTGGTCGAGTCGTGCCTGAAGCGTTACGCGCTGGAAGGCTCGGTAGTGGCCACCGCGCCAGGCAAGGCGCTGGAACTGATCAATTTCCGCCACCCGTTCTACGAGCGCCTGTCGCCCATCTACCTGGCCGAGTACGTCGAGCTGGGCGCCGGTACTGGCGTGGTCCACTCCGCGCCGGCCTACGGTGAGGACGACTTCGTCACCTGCAAGCGCTACGGCATGGTCAACGACGACATTCTCACGCCCGTGCAGAGCAACGGCGTGTACGCGCCATCGCTGGAGTTCTTCGGTGGCCAGTTCATCTGGAAGGCCAATCCGGCCATCGTCGAGAAGCTGCAGGAAGTCGGTGCGCTGCTGCAAACCGAAACCATCAGCCACAGCTACATGCACTGCTGGCGCCACAAGACCCCGTTGATCTACCGCGCCACCGCACAGTGGTTCGTTGGCATGGACAAGCAGCCCAACAACGGTGAAAACCTGCGTGAGCGTGCGCTCAAGGCCATCGAAGACACCAAGTTCGTGCCGTCCTGGGGCCAGGCTCGCCTGCACGCGATGATCGCCAACCGTCCTGACTGGTGCATCTCGCGTCAGCGCAACTGGGGCGTACCTATCCCGTTCTTCCTCGACAAACAGACCGGCGAGCTGCACCCTCGCACCGTCGAGCTGATGGAAGAAGTGGCCAAGCGCGTCGAGAAACAAGGCATCGAGGCCTGGTTCAAGCTCGACGCCAAGGAACTGCTGGGTGACGAGGCCGGCCAGTACGACAAGATCGCCGACACCCTCGACGTCTGGTTCGACTCCGGTACCACCCACTGGCACGTGCTGCGTGGCTCGCACGACATCGGCCATACCACCGGCCCGCGCGCCGACCTGTACCTGGAAGGCTCCGACCAGCACCGCGGCTGGTTCCACTCCTCGCTGCTGACCGGTTGCGCCATCGACGGCCACGCGCCGTACCGCGAGCTGCTGACCCACGGTTTCACCGTGGACGAGAACGGCCGCAAGATGTCCAAGTCGCTGGGTAACACCATCGAGCCGGAAAAGGTCAACAACACCTTGGGCGCCGACATCCTGCGCCTGTGGGTTTCCGCCACCGATTACTCCGGCGAGATGGCCGTTTCCGAGCAGATCCTGCAGCGCAGCGCCGACGCCTACCGGCGTATCCGCAACACCGCGCGCTTCCTGCTCTCCAACCTGTCCGGCTTCGATCCGGCGCGCGACCTGTTGCCGGCCGAAGACATGCTGGCCCTGGACCGCTGGGCGGTCGATCGCACCCTGCTGCTGCAGCGTGAGCTCGAAGAGAACTACGCCGAGTACCGGTTCTGGAACGTCTACTCCAAGGTGCACAACTTCTGCGTGCAGGAGCTGGGCGGCTTCTACCTCGACATCATCAAGGACCGCCAGTACACCACCGGCGCCAACAGCGTTGCGCGCCGCTCCTGCCAGACCGCGCTGTACCACATCAGCGAGGCGCTGGTGCGCTGGATCGCGCCGATCCTGGCCTTCACCGCCGACGAGATCTGGCAGTACCTGCCGGGCGAGCGCAACGAGTCGGTCATGCTCAACACCTGGTATCAGGGCCTGAGCGAGCTGCCACAGGACAGCGAGCTGGATCGCGCCTACTGGGACCGCATCATGGCGGTCAAGGCGGCGGTCAACAAGGAACTGGAGAACCAGCGCGTGGCCAAGGTCATCGGTGGCAACCTGCAAGCCGAAGTCACGCTCTTCGCCGAGGAAAGCCTGAGCGCCGACCTGGCCAAGCTGGGCGACGAGTTGCGCTTCGTGCTGATCACCTCTGCCGCCAGCGTGGTGCCGTTCGTCCAGGCGCCGGCCGAGGCGGTGACAACCGAAGTCGAAGGCCTCAAGCTGAAAGTGGTCAAGTCCGGCCATGCCAAGTGCGGCCGTTGCTGGCACTTCCGCGCCGACGTCGGCAGCCATCCGGAACACCCGGAGATCTGCGCTCGCTGCGTCGACAACATCAGCGGCAACGGTGAGGTGCGCCACTATGCCTAATCCTGCAGCGGGGCGCTTCGGGCGCCTTGCCTGGCTCTGGCTGAGCCTGGTGGTCCTGGTCCTCGACCAGGCCACCAAGCTGTATTTCGACAACGCCCTGACCATGTATCAGCAGATCGTGGTCATTCCCGACTACTTCAGCTGGACCTTGGCCTACAACACGGGCGCGGCCTTCAGCTTCCTGGCCGACAGCTCGGGCTGGCAGCGCTGGTTGTTCGCCCTGATCGCCGTGGTGGTCAGCGCCGTACTGGTGGTCTGGCTCAAGCGCCTGGGGCGCAACGAGACCTGGCTGGCGGTCGCGCTGGCCCTGGTGCTGGGTGGTGCCATCGGCAACCTGTGGGACCGCGTCGTGCTGGGGCATGTGGTCGACTTCATCCTCGTCCACTGGCGCAACACCCACTACTTCCCGGCCTTCAACCTGGCCGACAGTGCGATTACCGTCGGTGCGGTGATGCTGGCGCTGGACATGTTCAAGAGCAAGAAAACCGAGGAGCCGGTCCATGACTGAGACCCGTATCGGCCAGAACACCGAAGTCACCCTGCACTTCGCGCTGCACCTGGAAAACGGCGACACCGTCGACAGCACCTTCGACAAGGCACCCGCCGTGTTCAAGGTCGGCGATGGCAACCTGCTGCCGGGCTTCGAGACTGCACTGTTCGGCTTCAAGGCCGGCGACGAGCGCAAGCTGACCATCACCCCTGAGAACGCCTTTGGTCAGCCCAACCCGCAGAACGTGCAGGTGATGCCCCGTTCGCAGTTCGACGGCATGGAGCTGTCAGAGGGCCTGCTGGTGATCTTCAACGATGCCGCCAACACCGAACTTCCGGGTGTGGTGAAAGCCTTCGATGACAACCAGGTGACCATCGACTTCAACCATCCGCTGGCTGGCAAGACCCTGAACTTCGAGGTCAAGATCCTCGATGTGAAGGCGCTGTGAGCCTGGAGCCGAGCATGCAAATCAAACTCGCCAACCCGCGTGGCTTCTGCGCGGGTGTCGACCGGGCGATCGAGATCGTCAACCGTGCCCTGGAAGTTTTCGGGCCGCCGATCTACGTGCGCCACGAAGTGGTGCACAACAAGTTCGTCGTCGAGGACCTGCGCAACCGCGGCGCGATCTTCGTCGAAGAGCTGGATCAGGTCCCGGACGATGTGATCGTCATTTTCAGTGCCCACGGCGTCTCGCAAGCCGTGCGCCAGGAAGCGGCCGGTCGTGGCCTGAAGGTGTTCGACGCCACCTGTCCGCTGGTGACCAAGGTGCACATCGAGGTGGCCAAGTACAGCCGTGATGGCCGTGAATGCATTCTCATCGGTCATGCCGGACACCCGGAAGTCGAAGGCACCATGGGCCAGTATGACGCCAGCAATGGCGGCGCCATCTACCTCGTCGAGGACGAAAAGGATGTCGCCACCCTGCAGGTCCGCGATCCTGACCACCTGGCGTTCGTCACCCAGACCACGCTGTCGATGGACGACACCAGTCGCGTCATCGATGCCCTGCGTGCACGCTTCCCGAATATTGGTGGTCCGCGCAAGGACGATATCTGCTACGCCACCCAGAACCGTCAGGATGCGGTCAAGCAACTGGCCGATGAGAGTGATGTGGTGCTGGTGGTCGGCAGCCCGAACAGCTCCAACTCCAACCGTCTGCGCGAACTGGCCGAACGCATGAGCACGCCGGCCTACCTGATCGACGGTGCCGAAGACCTGCAGCGTGCCTGGTTCGACGGCGTCCAGCGCATCGGCATCACTGCAGGCGCTTCTGCGCCCGAGGTGCTGGTGCGTGGAGTGATCGAGCAGCTCAAGGCCTGGGGCGCTACGGGCGCTGAGGAGCTCGATGGGCGTGAAGAGAACATCACCTTCTCGATGCCCAAGGAGCTGCGGGTTCGCTCGCTGATCTGATCAGGGGCCTGCGCAGCGCGGCGCTTCGCTCGCCCCGCTGCGCAGGCTGACTCGCCCGCTAGGTGCGACAACGACCCGATGCTGACTGCTGCCCTGCGCACGTTGGCAGATCTGCAAGGTGCCGCCGGAAAATGCGCCATTGTCGCGCAGCAGTTGTTGGTTGCCTTCCAGCACTGTTTGCCAACCCTTTCCCCAATCCCCCTCCAGCGGTTGCACCACAACGCTCCGGTTCTGCAGCAATGCGTCGCCACGTGCGCTTCGCAGGCTCTGTGCCAGGTCGCGGGCGGCTGCGGCCTGGCGAAGGTCTTCGGTCAAGTTGGCGTAGGCCGGTGCCGCGAGCTGTGTCAGAAGCGCGACCATGGCCAGTACGCTCATCATTTGTATCAGTGTTACTCCCTGTTGCCGCATCGTGCATTCCTCCCTGGAAGTGCTTCGCTGTAGCTTCGGTGCTGCGGACCAGGAGGTCCAGTCAGCCAGGCCGATCAGGCTTGGCGGGAAATTTCGCAGGAGGCGAAACCATGGTGCACAGGGAGCAGGGCATGACCTTGCTGGAAGTGGTGTTGGCAGTGCTGGTGCTGTCGCTCGGCTTGTTCGCCGCGGCGGCATCGCAGATACGCGCAGTGCAGGCCGGCGAGGGCGCGCGGCGCGATGCACAGGCGGTGCAGTTGGCGCACCTGTTGTTCGAGCGTGTGAGGGCGAGCGGTACCCTTGAACCCGAGGCGCTGCACGGCTGGCGCGCACTGATAGGTTCGCTGCTGGACCCGCGCGGTGAGGGGCGGGCGGTCGTGGCCGGAGAGTGGTTGCAGCTGGAGATTCGCTGGCATGACCCACGCAGCAGCGAGGCGCAGGTCATCGCTCTGCAGGGCAGGGTGCTGCCATGACGCCTCGACAACGAGGCTTCGGCCTGTTGGAGGCCCTGCTGGCACTGGCCTTGGGCTTGATGCTGCTGGCCGCTGCGGGGCAAGCTCTGGTGTCGGCCCAGCAAGCCTGGCGCGTGCAAGGCGCGCTGTCGCGGATGCAGGATGACGCCTCGCTCGCCTTTCAGCGGCTGGCGCAGGACATTCGCATGACCGGCATGTTCGGCTGCCTGGCACCCGAAGCCATCGAGTTCATCGACCCCTCTGCTGCACAGGCCTTCGCCCAGCCGTTGCAGATATCCCATGCCGGCGATGGCCGCGAGGTCACGCTCAGCCTGGTGACGGCCGACGTGCGAGGGGCAGGAGGCAACCCGGACTGGACGCTGCTCACCGATTGTCTCACCTGGGCCGAGGTTCATCCGGCACGCCAAGCCGGTAGCGACACTACGCTGGCGTTCCCGGTGCGGCGGCAGACCTACCGCTTTCAAGGCGACGGCCTGATGCTCAGCGGCGGCGGCATGAATGCCGTGCTCATCGACAATGTGCGTGCTTTTCGTGTCACCCGTGTCGTGGGCAATGAGGGGGAGCGCGTGGACCTGCAGTTGACCCTTGGCGATCCTGTGCTGGGCGTCGAGCGAAACTACGCGCTGAGCGTTGCCCTGCGCAACCGGTTGCCATCGTCATGAGCGCCCAGCGCGGAATGGTCTTGCTGCTGGCCCTGGTGCTGAGCCTGCTGCTGGGTCTGTTTTCCATCTCGGCCCTGCGTGACACGCTGCAGCAGATGGCGTTGGCGGGCAGCGCGCTGGCGGCCGCGCGCGCCTTTGAAGAGGCCGAGGCGAGCCTGCTGGCGGGCGCGCTGCAGCTCGCCCTGGCGCCCCCTTCGCCCTGCCAGGTGTGCGCCCCACCGCCCGCACCCCATGACCTGATCGATGGGCAGCCACCGTGGCAGGCCAGCGAGCACGGTTTCTTTCTGGTGCAGCAACTGGGGGTGAGCACCCGCGCTGTGCACATGCCGGAAGGGGCGAGGGTGGTCTTGTTCCGGATCACTGCGGTAAGCCGTCAGGCCCGCGCACGGCAGGTACTGGAGGCGATCTATGCGGTCGAGCCCGGACAGGCCCAGGCACCCCGGCGTATCGCCTGGCGCCAGCGATTCAGGGAGTCTTGAGATGCAACGTGGCCTTAGCCTTATGGAGCTGTTGCTTGTCGTGGCCGTGACCGGCATTCTGGCGAGCGTTGCCTATCCCAGCTACAGCGACCAGCTTCGGCGTGCCGCGCGCGGCGAAGCGGTCGGCCTGCTGCACGATACTGCCCAGCGTCTGCAATACCACTACGCCCGTACCGGCCAGTATGCCGACAGCGAGCAGTGGCAGACACCGCTGCCCGAGGGTAGCCGTTTCTACCGCCTGCGAGCCTGGCGCGAGCACGGCCATTATCGGCTGCTGGCCGAGCGTCAGCCCCAGGGGCTGATGGCGCGTGATCGCTGTGGCGACTACCAGCTTGACCAGGCCGGTGTGCGTGCGAATCCTGGGGCGCTGGATGAGGCGGATTGTTGGTGAGGCGTTTTTACTTCAGGTGTTGGATCGACAGATGAGCAAGCACGTAGTGATTGTCGGTGGCGGGGTGATCGGTCTGCTGACTGCCTTCAACCTGGCCGCAAAGGTTGACCGTGTGGTGGTGTGCGACCAGGGCGAGGTCGGTCGTGAGTCGTCCTGGGCCGGCGGGGGTATCGTCTCGCCCCTGTATCCGTGGCGCTACAGCCCGGCGGTGACCGCCCTGGCGCATTGGTCGCAGGATTTCTATCCACAGTTGGGCGAGCGTCTGTTCGCCAGCACGGGTGTCGATCCTGAAGTGCACACCACCGGTTTGTACTGGCTCGACCTCGACGATGAAGCCCAGGCCCTGGCCTGGGCTGCACGCGAACAACGTCCCTTGAGCGCCGTCGACATCTCGGCGGCCTATGACGCCGTGCCGGTGCTCGGCCCAGGTTATCAGCACGCGATCTACATGGCGGGCGTGGCCAACGTACGCAACCCGCGCCTGGTGAAGTCGCTGAAAGCCGCGTTGCTGGCACTGACTAACGTCAGCCTGCGCGAACACTGCCAGATCAGCGGTTTCGCCCAGAAAGACGGGCGCGTGACCGGCGTTCTGACGGATGAAGGCGTGCTGGCCGCCGACGAAGTGGTGCTCAGTGCCGGTGCCTGGAGTGGCGACCTGTTGCGCACCCTCGGGCTGGAGTTGCCGGTGGAGCCGGTAAAGGGCCAGATGATCCTGTTCAAGTGCGATGCGGACTTTCTGCCGAGCATGGTACTGGCCAAGGGGCGCTATGCGATTCCACGGCGTGACGGACATATTCTGGTGGGCAGCACGCTTGAGCACGAGGGCTACGACAAGACCCCGACCGAGGTTGCGCTGCAAAGCCTGCGGGCTTCGGCGATCGAACTGTTGCCGCAACTGAAGGACGCACCGGTCGTTGGGCATTGGGCCGGGCTGCGACCGGGCTCGCCTGAAGGTATTCCCTACATCGGGCCGGTGCCTGGGCACGCCGGGCTGTGGCTCAACTGCGGGCATTACCGCAACGGTCTGGTGCTGGCGCCTGCTTCGTGCCAGTTGTTTACCGACCTGCTGACCGGCGCCGAGCCGATCATCGATCCTGCGCCCTACGCCCCGGCCGGGCGTCTGGGCTGACAACACGCAGCGGCCCCGCGTCGCGCAAGGCCGTTGCGTATTTTGCACACCCTTCAGTGCCGGTGCGGCGCCTGCAGGTGCCGACTCGGGTAATGCTGTTCGTACACCTTGCATACCCTTAGCACCTGTTCATCGGCAAAGCGCGCGCCCACTACTTGCAGCCCCACCGGCAACCCCTCGCGGGTGAAGCCGCAGGGGACCGACGCCGCAGGCTGCTGGGTCAGGTTGAACGGGTAGCTGAAGGGCGTCCATTCCATCCACTGCGCCATGCCCGACCCTGGCGGCACGTTGTGCCCGGCTTCGAAAGCGACCAGCGGCAGCATCGGGGAAAGCAGCACGTCATGACGCTGGTGGAAGGCGTTCATCTGCGCGATCAGCTCGGCACGTGCTTCCAGTGCCTGGGTGTAATCGGCCAGGCTGATGCCAGCCCCCTGCTCGGCGATCCCGCGCAGGCCCGGGTCGAGCAAGTCCCGTTGTGCCTCGCTCAGTCCACTGGCCAAGCGTGCCGCGCCCGCGAACCACAGGGTATTGAAGGTCTGCAGCGGGTCGCTGAACCCTGGATCGACTTCCTCCACCGTCGCCCCCAGGCGCGCCAGGCGTTGCACGGCCTGGGCCACCAGTGCCTGGATCTGCGGATCGACCTGTATGTAGCCGAAGTCGGCGCTGTACGCGATACGCAGGCCGCGCAGGTCTGTCGAGTCGTCCAGCCAGGGCGACTGGCGTGGGGCTCCGGCCAGGCCGTCGCGTGGGTCGGGGCGGGCTACGCAGTCGAGCATCAGCACGGCGTCAGCCACCGTACGGGTCATCGGCCCCAGGTGCGACAGCACGGTCATGGCGCTGGCTGGCCACTGCGGTACGTAGCCGAAGGTCGGCTTGATGCCGAAGGTGCCGGTGAAGGCGCAGGGGATTCGAATCGAACCACCGGCATCGCTGCCTTGGTGCAGCACGCCGAGATTGAGCGCCGCTGCTGCTGCCGCACCGCCAGACGACCCGCCAGCGGTCAGGCGGGTATCCCAGGGGTTGCGGGTGATGCCGTACAACGGGTTGTCGGTGACCCCTTTCCAGCCGAACTCCGGCGTAGTGGTCTTGCCCACCAGCACTGCGCCAGCTTCGCGCATGAAGGCACTGAACGGTGCATCGACCTCCCACGGCCCTGTACCCGAGGTAGTGCGCGAGCCCTTGCGTGTCGGCATGCCGCGGGTCAAGGTCAGGTCCTTGATCGACGCGGGCAAGCCGTCCAGGCGTCCGCACGGCTCACCACGCTGCCAGCGGCGTTCGCTGGCGCGGGCAGCGGCGCGTGCGCCTTCGCCGTCGACATGGCAGTAGGCGTTGACGGCGGGGTTGTGCAGGTCGATGCGGGCCAGCACGTCGTCGATCACTTCGAGGGGCGACAACTGGCGGCGGCGGTACAGTTCGAGCAGCTCGGTGGCACTGAATTCACCGATGGCGGTCTTGCCTGTCATCTCAATGGGCTCCCGGGTTGGCGGCCTGGACCATGGCGCGCAGCAGCACATCGCAGCCGTCTGCCAGGTCCTGCGGCGCGGCGTTCTCGATTTCGTTATGGCTGATGCCGCCTTCACACGGCACGAAGATCATCCCGGCCGGGCCCAGTTCGGCGAGGAAGATCGCATCGTGGCCAGCGCCGCTGACGATGTCCATGTGGCTCAAGCCCAATTCGCGCGCACCCTGGCGTACCGCATCGACGCATTGCTCGGCGAAGTACAACGGAGGGAAGTCGGCGGTGGGGGTGAGCTCGAAACTCAGGCCATGGCGGGCGGCACTGGCCTCGATCACCTCGCGCACCTCGGCGACCATCGCATCCAGGTGGGCGGGGTCGAGGTGGCGCAGGTCGAGGGTCATCTGCACCTGGCCGGGAATCACGTTGCGCGAACCGGGGTGCACGTTCAGGCAGCCGACGGTGCCGCAGGCATGTGGCTGGTGGGCGTGGGCCACGCGGTTGACTGCGGCCACCACCTCGGCAGCGCCCACCAGCGCATCCTTGCGCAGGTGCATCGGCGTCGGGCCTGCATGGGCCTCGACGCCAGTGAACACCAGGTCGAACCACTTCTGGCCCAGGCAGCCCTGAACCACACCGATGGTGGTGCGCTGGTCCTCCAGCACAGGCCCCTGCTCGATATGCGCTTCGAAATAGGCGCCGACCGGATGCCCGGTGGGCACCCGCGGGCCGGCGTAACCGATGCGCTGAAGCTCCGCGCCCACCGAAAGGCCCTGTTCGTCGACCTTGTCGAGGGTCTCCTGCAGACCGAACTTACCGGCAAACACGCCCGAGCCCATCATGCACGGTGGGAAGCGCGAGCCTTCTTCGTTGGTCCACACCACCACTTCCAGTGGGGCCTCGGTCTGCAGGCCAAGGTCATTGAGGGTGCGCACCACTTCGAGCCCGGCCATGACGCCGTAGCAGCCGTCGAACTTGCCGCCGGTGGGTTGGGTATCGATATGGCTGCCGGTCATGACCGGCGCCAGTGCCGGGTTGCGTCCTGCGCGGCGGGCGAAGATGTTGCCGATGGCGTCGACACTGACCGTGCAGCCAGCCTCTTCGCACCAGTGCACGAACAGGTCGCGGGCCTGGCGGTCGAGATCGGTCAGCGCCAGGCGGCATACACCGCCCTTGGCCGTAGCACCGAGCCGGGCCAGATCCATCAGCGATTGCCAGAGGCGCTCGCGGTTGACCAGGGCGCCCTGGCCGAGCAGGTGTTGCGAGGGATCGATGCGGGTGTTCATGGTGCGTCTCTCCTGTAGCAATTAGAGGCCTTCTTCGCGGGCGGCGCGTGGCGATATCCCAGTGGGAGCGGGATTGCCCGCGAAGAGGCCGATACAGAGCAAGGCCTGAAATCAGGCACTCAGCGCCAGGTAACGGTTCTTGATGCTCGGGTCGTCGCGAAACTGTGCGGCGGTGCCCTGGTAGGCCACGCGGCCCTGTTCGAGCACGTAGTGACGGTCGGCCAAGGCATCGCAGACCATCAGGTTCTGCTCCACCAGCAGGATCGACAGGCCTTCGTCCTTGATTCGCCGCAGGATCTTCACCAGCTCGTCGACGATCACCGGCGCCAGCCCCTCGGTCGGCTCATCGAGGATCAGCAGGCGCGGGCCGTTGAGCAGGGCGCGGGCGATCGCCAGCATCTGCTGCTCGCCGCCCGACAGCGCGAAGCCACCGTTACGGCGGCGCTCTTCCAGGCGCGGGAACATCGCGTAGACGTCGCGCAACTGCCAGCGGCTCTCCTTGCGCGTGGCGATCTTCAGGTTTTCCTCGACACTGAGCTGGCGGAAGATGCCGCGATGTTCCGGCACCAGAGCGATGCCCCGGCGGGCGATATCGAAGATTTCGCGGCCAACCAGGGGCTGACCATCAAAGCTGATCTGGCCCTGGCGAGGTCGGACGATGCCGAGGATGCTGCGCAAGGTAGTGGTCTTGCCAGCGCCGTTACGCCCGAGCAGGGTCACCAGTTCGCCGACGCCGACCTGCAGGGAGACGCCTTCGAGCACGTGGCTTTTGTCGTAGTAGGAATGGATCGAGTCGACGTTGAGCATCAGGCGGCCTCTCCAAGGTAGGCGGTGCGCACGCGTTCGTCGTTGCGCACGAAGTCCGGGGTGCCCTCGACCAGGATCTGGCCGTGGCTCATGACGGTGATGCGCTGGCTGATCGACATGACGATGCTCATGTTGTGCTCGATCAGCAGCACGGTGTGGTCGCGGCCCAGATCGCTGATCAGTTCGGTCATCAGCGGGATGTCGTCGATGCCCATGCCGGAGGTGGGCTCGTCGAGCATCAGCAGGCTCGGCTTGGCGCAGATCGACATGCCGACTTCCAGTACGCGCTGCTGGCCATGGGAGAGTTCGCCGGCGAGGGTGTCGGCACGGCCTGTGAGTTTCAGGCGCTCGAGCACCTGGTCGGCGGTGTCCCAGTGGCTGCGCTTGTGCTCGACGCTGCGCCAGAAGTTCAGCGCGCCCAGGCCGTCGCGGCCCTGGGCGGCCAGGCGCAGGTTCTCGCGCACCGAGAGGTTCTGGAACAGGCTGGTGAGCTGGAACGAGCGCGCCATGCCCAGGGCCACGCGGCCATGGGAGGGCTTGCGGACGATGTCCCGGCCATTGAACAGGATGCTGCCGGCGGTGGCCTGGCGTTCGCCGGTCAGGCAGTGGAACAGGCTGGTCTTGCCGGCGCCATTGGGGCCGATGACCGTGTGGATGGTGCCAGGCCGGACTTTCAGGTCGACACCGCCGACCGCGCGGAACGGTCCGTAGGCCAGCTCCAGGTTGCGGGTTTCCAGCAGGAACTCGCTCATCACAAGGTCTCCTTGGTCTTGGTCGACAACGCACGCCCCGGACGCAGGCGCTTGCCCAGCTCGGCCAGGCCGCCCCACAGGCCGCCACGCATGAACACCACCACCAGGATCAGGATGAGCCCGAGCAGCATCAGCCAGCGTGGCCATAGCTCCGACAGCACATCGCCCAGCACCACGATGGCGCCGGCCCCCAGCAGCGAGCCGAACAGCGAGCCGGTGCCGCCGATGATGGTCATGATCAGGATGTTCTCGCTCATCATCAGGTCGATGTTCGACAGCGGCGCAAAGTGCAGCAGCATGGCGTACAGCGCCCCGGCGATACCGGTGATGGCGCCGGACAGCATGAACACCAGAATCTTGAAGTGGCGGGTGTCGTAGCCGATCGCCGCCGCGCGGGTCTCGTTCTCGCGGATCGCCAGCAAGGTGCTGCCAAAGGGCGAGCGGATCACCCGCAGGGCGAAGGCGAAAATCAGCAGGAACAGCAGGGCGACGAAGGCATAGAAGTGCCGAGGGTTGCCCAGGTCGACCAGCACGTGGCCGAAGACTTCGACATTCGGCCGTGGCACGTCGAGCAGGCCGTTGTCGCCACCGGTCCAGCCGCTGAGGGTGTAGGCCAGGAAGTACGCCATCTGGCTGAAGGCCAGTGTCAGCATGACGAAGTAGATGCCCTTGCGCCGGATCGCCAGTGCGCCGACCAGCAGCGCCAGCAACGCACCGAATACCGCAGCGCCCAGCAGCGCGGCGAACAGCCCCCATTTCAAGTGGATCATCAGCAGTGCCGCGCCATAGGCACCCACGCCGAAGAAAATGCCCTGGCCGAATGACAGCAGGCCGGTGTAGCCCAACAGCAGGTTGCAGGCGAGCGCCGCCAGGGCAAAGATCAGGATCTCGGTGGCCAGCGTGGCCGAGGGCAGCACCAGCGGCAGCAGCACCAGGCTGGCGACCACCAGCAACAGCAGGACGGGCGTGCGCGGCCCGGCCGGTAGTGGATTCTTCTCGCTCATCAATCATGCTCTCCCGAACAGGCCATAGGGACGGACCAGGATCACCGCGGCCATCGCCCCGTAGATCATCAGGCTGGCGCCTTGCGGCCAGAGGCTGGTCATCATGCTTTGCACCACGCCGACCAGCAGTCCACCGACCAGCGCGCCGCCGAACGAACCCATGCCGCCGATCACCACCACCACGAAGGCGATGCCGAGGATCTCCGGGCCGACGAAGGGCTGGGCACCACGCAAAGGCGCGAACAGCACCCCGGCGACACCGGCCAGACCTACGCCGAGGGCAAAGGTCAGGGAGAACAGGCGGAAGATGTTGGTGCCCAGCAGCGACACGGTTTCGGTGCTCTCGCTGCCGGCGCGTACCAGGGCGCCGAAACGCGTGCGTTCGAGCAGCAGCCACAGGGCCAGGCCGATCAGCGCGGCGAAGCCGATCAGGAACAGGCGGTAGTAGGGGTAGATGAAGTCGCCCAGAATGATCACGCCACGAAGCTCCGGCGGTACGGCGATGTTCTTGCCCACCGGCCCCCAGATCAGTACCGAGGCTTCCTGGATGATCAGCGCGATGCCCAGGGTGACCAGGATCTGGAAGGTGTGCGGCAGGTGGTAGATGCGCTTGATCAGCAGGCGCTCGACCGCCCAGGCCAGCGCTGCCACGACCAACGGTGCGATCAGCAGTGCCAGCCAGAAGTTGCCGGTCAGGGCCACGGCGGTATAGCACAGGTAGGCGCCGAGCAGGAAGAACGCCCCATGGGCGAAGTTGACGAAGTTCAGCAGGCCGAAAATGATCGTCAGGCCCACGGCGATGAGGAAGTAGATCATCCCCAGGCCCAGGCCGTTGAGCAGTTGGAACAGGTACAATTCGAGCATGAGCGTGCCCTCGACAGCGCGCGGTGCGGCTGCCTGTACAGGTGTGTTTGACTGGCGCCGTGGCCTCAGGCCAAGGCGCAACCGGTGTGATCGACCTCGACGAACGAGCGGCCCGAACTGATGACTTCAGCCAGGTCGTCCTCGTCGCGCAACTGGCCCTGGGGCTTGCCGCGCAGCAGGTAGTAGTCCTTGAGCACCTGGTGGTCACCAGGGCGGATCAGCTCTTCGCCGGTAGGGCCCTGGAAACGCATGCCCTGCAAGGCCCTGGCGACGCTGGCGCCGTCGAAGGTGCCCGCCTGGACGATGGCGTCGAGCATGACCTTGGTGCCGATGTAGTCGGCGGCCAGCGGATAGTTGGGGTTGATCCCGTAGGCCTTCTGTGTGGCGGCGACCAGTGCCTTGTTCAGCGGCGTATCCACCTGATGCCAGTACTGGGCACCCAGGTAGACCCCTTCGAGCACGTCGCTGCCCAGCTCCTGGAACTGATCGAGCCCTGCCGACCAGACCAGCAGCACCTTCATCCGCTCCTTGATCCCGAAATTGACCGCCTGGCGCAGGGCGTTGGACGACTGGCTGCCGAAGTTCAGCAGCACCAGCACGTCGGGCTTGGCGGCGATGGCATTGGTCAGGTACCCGGAGAACTCCTGCTCCTGCAGTGAGTGGTAGCTGTTGCCAATGTGCTCGACACCGAACTCGGCAAAGACCTTGCGCGCATTGTCCAGCAGCGCATCGCCGAACACGTATTGCGGGGTGATGGTGTACCAGCGCTTGGCTTGCGGCAGCTGGCGAATCATCGGCACCAGGGTTTCGCGAATCGCGCCGTAGGTCGGGACCGACCAGCGGAATGTCGACAGATTGCAATCCTTGCCGGTGATCTCGTCGGCGCCGACCGGGGTCATGAACACGCCGCCGGCCTTGTTGATTTCCTTGGACACGGCCAGGGCCGACGAAGACAGGGTGCAGCCCTGGAAGAATCTCGCACCGTCCTGGCCGATGGCTTCCTGCACCTTGCGCACCGCCTTGCCGGCATTGCCTTCGGTGTCGATGACCTTGTACTGCAGCGGCCGCCCCAGCAGTTGCGGGTGCTCGGCGATGGCCAGGCGCGAGCCCATGTCGGCGTACTTGCCGTAGCTGGCGAAGGCGCCGGACATCGACTTGAGCCCGTAGAAGACCAGCGGCTGTTCGGCGAATGCCCGCTGCGCTCCCAGGGGGAGGCTGCCGAGGGCACCCAGGGCAAGACCTGCCTTGAGCAGGGTACGTCTTTGCATGGATAACTCCTTGGTTCTGGTTATTAGGCAGGAGTGGCAATGGCAAAGCGGGTACGGCCGGGCCTTTGAGCAGGCCTCTGTGCAGGCTGGATCAGTGGTGGTGTTCGAACTCCAGCAGGAAGTTGCGTTCGACCTCGCCCTCCAGCGCGGTCATATGGTGTTCGGCGTCGCACATGTGTTCGTGCATCAGCCGGCGCACGGCCTTCTCGTCGCTGGCGCGCAGGGCGACCAGCAGTTGCTTGTGGTAGTCGATGTTGGCAGCGGCGAACGCCTGGCGCTTGGGCAGGTAGGCCTTCTTCAGCACCACCAGGTCGCGCAGCAGGTCGTTGAGGAACACCGCCATGAAGCGCAGCAGCGGATTGGGGCAGCGGCGCGCCAGCAAGGTGTGGAATTCGATCTCCGCCAGGCGCTGTTCGCGCTGGCCCTGCTCGCTGTCTTCCGGGGTGCTGCAGAAGTCGATGTTGGCCTGCAGCGCGGCGTAGTCGGCGTCGCTGAGCTGGCCCATCACGGCCACTGCCAGCTCGACCTCGATGACCTTGCGCAGCTGGTAGACCTGTTCGCCGTCCAGATGCTGGAAGTGCAGGTAGTTGCGCAGCGCGCGACTGGCGGGCTCGGTGCCGACTTCAGCGAGATAGGCACCGCCGGTAGGGCCGGTGCGGGTGTTGACCAGCCCTTCGACCTCCAGGGCCTTGAGCGCCTCGCGGGCGGTCCCTTTGGAGCATTCGAAGTGCTCCATCAGCTCGCGTTCGGTGGGCAGGCGATCGCCTGGGCGCAGGGCCTCGGTGACGATCGAGCGCTTGACCGATTCGACGATGACGTCGGAGAGCTTCTGGCGCTTGCGTTTGGGTTTGAGCATTTCGCTATTTTTCATATTTATGCGGATAAATAGGATTTAGCGAGTTTTGCTGGAAGGGGTCAATGGTGGCGGGGGAGCAGGGGTCGCAAATGGAGTGAAAGGGTCGGGGAGGGATAAGTGAGGCGGGCTCGAAAACCTGAAACTGCCCCCCCGTGGGCGCGGGCAAACCCGCTTCCACACGAGGGAGAGCCCGTTAATGCGATCAGTCTTGTCGGCCAGGACCCTGTTCGAGGTGGGCCTGGCTGCAGTACCAGTCCTTGCCGAGCTTGAGCGCCCGGTCATTGGGCAGGTGTACGCCGCAATGGGCGCAACGCACCATGGTCAAGGGGTCTTCGAGGCGTGGCTCGGGGCGCGATTGCTGGCTGATCTTGAATTTGCGCCACAGCCAGAACGCGGCGGCGATCAGGGCGATCCAGAAGAGTAGGCGAACCATGGTGTCCAGCTTGTCGTGAATGAAGAGGCCACAGTCTAGGGCGCGGCCATGAAAAAAGGGAGGCCTGGGCCTCCCTTTCTCGTTGCGCGATCTGTCAGTCGAACAGACCGAAGGTCAGGTAGCTGAACCAGGAACGATCCACCTCGGCGTCCTTCGGACCTTCCGGCAGGATCGGGTCGCCGTTTTCGTCCTTTGGCAGCAGGTCGGCTGGCATTTCCGAACGGGCGTCCTTGAACTGACGGACCACGTCCTGGTTGGCGCGGGTTTCACCCGGTGGCAGCGGGGTGTCGGTCTCGATCAGGCCCAGGGTGGCCTTGGACAGCCAGGAGCGGCCGTCGGACTCGCCCTGCTTGGGTACGAACTGGCCGTCTACCAGGCTCGGATGATTCGGGTAGTTGAGCTTGAGGGTTTCCAGGCTGGTGGCGGCCAGGTCGTCCAGGTGCATTTTCTGGTAGGCCTCGGTCATCACGGCCAGGCCGTCGGCAACCGATGGCGTTTCCTGGAAGTTCTCCACCACGTAGCGGCCACGGTTGGCGGCGGCGACGTAAGCCTCACGGCTCAGGTAGTAGTCGGCGACGTGGATTTCGTAGGAGGCCAGCAGATTGCGCAGGTAGATCATGCGCTGCTTGGCGTCCGGGGCGTAACGGCTATTGGGGAAGCGGCTGGTGAGCTGGGCGAACTCGTTGTACGAGTCGCGCGCCGCGCCCGGGTCACGCTTGGTCATGTCCAGCGGCAGGAAGCGCGCCAGCAGGCCGCGGTCCTGGTCGAACGAGGTCAGGCCTTTCAGATAATAGGCGTAGTCGACGTTCGGGTGCTGCGGGTGCAGGCGGATGAAGCGCTCGGCAGCGGACTTCGCGGCCTCGGGCTCGGTGTTCTTGTAGTTGGCGTAGATCAGCTCGAGCTGGGCCTGGTCGGCGTAGCGGCCGAACGGGTAGCGCGATTCCAGGGCCTTGAGCTTGTTCACGGCACTGGTGTAGCTGTGGTTGTCCAGGTCGGCCTGCGCCTGCTGGTACAACTCGGCTTCGCTGAGGTTCTCGTCAATGACTTCCTTGTTCGAGGAACAGGCAGCAGTGAGCCCGAGGATGGCGATCAGCAGCAGGTGTTTCACTTGCATGGCGGCTTGCGTCCTTTGACGGCCGCTGTCTTGGGCGGTGCCGTCCTGTTATGATGAGCGCCCCCGGCCAACCCCGGGGCAAAAGAAGCCGTATTTAACCACAAGCACGCAGCCGAAACCAAAGGCTGTAAGCCCATCGATTCGAGCATGTCCGAGATCATTCAACTTAGTGCAGAGGTCCCGTCCGAGCTGGGCGGCCAACGCCTCGACCAGGTCGCCGCCCAATTGTTCGACGAGTACTCGCGTTCGCGCCTGACTTCGTGGATCAAGGAAGGCCGCCTGACCGTCGATGGTGCGGTGCTGCGCCCGCGCGATACCGTCCACACCGGCTCCGTTCTCACCCTGGAGGCCGAACAGGAGGCACAGGGTGAATGGGAGGCAGAGGACATCGAGCTGGACATCGTCTATGAAGACGACCAGATCCTGGTGATCAACAAGCCTGCCGGGCTGGTGGTCCACCCGGCTGTGGGGCATGCCAGCGGTACCCTGCTCAACGCCCTGCTGCACCATGTGCCGGACATCATCAACGTGCCGCGCGCCGGCATCGTCCACCGCCTGGACAAGGACACCACCGGTCTGATGGTGGTCGCCAAGACGCTGCAGGCGCAGACCAACCTCGTCGACCAGTTGCAGAAACGCTCGGTCAGCCGCATCTATGAATGCATCGTGGTTGGCGTGGTGACGGCCGGTGGCAAGATCGACGCACCGATCGGTCGCCACGGCGGCATGCGTCAGCGCATGGCGGTCACCGATGGCGGCAAGCCGGCGGTCAGTCACTATCGCGTGCTCAAGCGTTTCCGTTCGCACACCCACGTGCGGGTCAAGCTGGAGACCGGGCGTACCCACCAGATTCGTGTGCACATGGCCCATGTCGGCTTCCCGCTGGTGGGTGACCAGACCTACGGTGGTCGCTTCCGCATCCCGCCGGCCGCCAGTGTGGCCATGGTCGAGGCGGTCAAGCACTTCCCTCGCCAGGCCCTGCACGCGCGCTTCCTGGCGCTGGATCATCCGACGACCGGTGAGCGCATGGAGTGGAAATCGCCTCTGCCGGACGACTTCATGTGGCTGCTGTCGCTGCTCGATCAGGACCGCGAGAGCTTTATCGGATGAGTGAGCTGACGCAATCGCTGATCTTCCCCGACTGGCCGGCCCCGGCCTCGGTTCGCGCTTGCGTCACCACACGAGAGGGCGGCGTCAGCCTGCCACCCTACGAAACCTTCAACCTGGGTGACCACGTGGGCGACGATCCTGCAGCGGTCGCCGAGAACCGCCGTTGCCTGGGCGCTGAGTTCGCTATCCAGCCGGCCTGGCTCAAGCAAGTGCATGGCCTGGTCGTGGCCGACGCCGATCCGGCCGTGGTAGCCGAAGCGGATGCCAGCTGGACCGACCAGCCCGGTGTCGCCTGTACCGTGATGACCGCCGATTGTTTGCCTGCGCTGTTCTGCGATCGCGCCGGTACGCGTGTGGCGGCCGCACATGCTGGCTGGCGCGGGCTGGCCGGTGGCGTGCTGGAAGCCACCCTTGATCGTCTGGCGCTGGCGCCTGAAGAGGTGCTGGTGTGGCTGGGCCCGGCTATCGGCCCGCAGGCGTTCGAAGTCGGCCTGGAAGTGCGCGATGCTTTCACCACCACGCATCCAGAGGCCGCCAGTGCCTTCGTCGCGGGCCAACGCCCCGACAAGCTGATCGCCGACATCTATGCCCTGGCGCGTATCCGCCTGGCCGCGCGCGGCGTGACGGCCGTCTATGGCGGAGGGTTCTGCACGGTCAGCGACCCGCGTTTCTTCTCCTATCGATGCACCCCGCAGGGCGGGCGTTTCGCTTCGCTGGTCTGGCTCGAACCTCGCTGAGCCTCTGCGCCCGTTCTGGGGCGGTCTGTGCTATGCCGTGCAATAGATCTCACTGATGTCCATCAGTGTTGTTGCTTTTTGTCGTAGTCTTTTCCTTCTCAAGCGTTTTGATCATCTTCAAATGCGTCGCAATAGCCGCTAGGCTCGCAACAATCCGTATCGCCGTGATCTTCCAACCAGAACGAGTCGGCCATGACAGATTTGTCCCGTACGCATGGAGTCGCCAGCCAGGCCCTTGGTCTGCTGGACGGGCGTTTCTTCCGGCCACCGCTGCCGGACGGGCATGTGCTGCGCGCGCGCTTGTGCCAGCGTCTCGAAGCGGGGCTGGATGGGCGGCTGCTGCTGGTCAACGCACCGGCGGGGTTCGGCAAGAGTTCGCTGGCCATCGAGTTTTGCCAACAGTTGCCCAGCCACTGGCGCAGCCTCTGGTTGGGCCTGAGCCAGCGCGACGCCGACCCCGGTCGTTTCCTCGAGCGTCTGCTCGAAGGCTTGCAGCAGTTCTGCCCGGCATTGGGCGGTCAGGCCATGGGGCTGCTGAAGATGCGCCAGCGCCATCAGCCGTTTGCCTTCGAGGAGTGGCTCGACAGCCTGCTCGACGAGCTGGCGCTCTACCTGAATGCCGACACGCCGCTGCTGCTGGTGCTGGATGACTACCATCTTGCCCAGGGGCCGGTTCTCGATCGCTGCCTGCAGTTCTTCCTCAACCATTTGCCGCCGGGCCTGGCATTGCTGGTCACCAGCCGCCAGCGCCCAGACTGGCACCTGGCGCGGCTGCGCCTGTCGCGCCAGTTGGCCGAGCTCAATGAACAAGACCTGCGCCTGACCTCCGATGAAGCCCTTGCCGTGATTGGCCGCCAGCCCACCGGCCTGCGTGGCCAGGCGCTGGACAACCTGATCCAGCGCAGCGACGGCTGGGTCGCCGGGTTGCGTTTCTGGCAACTGGCGACCAGCGAGTCGGGCGAGGACCATGCCTTGCCCCAGGCGCTGCACGGTGGCGAAGGGCTGATCCGCGATTACCTGCTCGAAGAGGTCATCGAGATCCTCCCGGCAGAAGTCCAGGCTTTCCTCTACGACACCGCCTGCCAGGAGCGCTTCTGCACCGAACTGTGCGACGCCCTGCGCGAGCGCGAGGACAGCGCGGCGATCCTGCGCTACCTGCAGGCTCACCAGGTGTTCCTGGTGCCGCTGGATGAGCACGGCCGGTGGTTCCGTTATCACCATCTGTTCTCCGACCTGCTGCGCAGTCGCCAGGCCAGCGAGCCTTCGGCGGCGCTGCATCTGCGTGCTTGCCGCTGGTTCGAGCGCCAGGGGCTGCTCGACGAAGCGGTGGAGCAGGCCTTGCGTGCGGGTTCTCTGGATGTCGCCGCCGATCTGGTGCAGAGCCTTTCCGAAGAGCAACTGTTGGCCGAACAGAACGTCGGCATGCTGCTGCGCTGGAAGATGGACCTGCCAGACAGCCTGCTGATCAGCACGCCACGCCTGATCGTGCTGTACAGCTGGGCACTGGGCCTGGCCTGCCAGTTGGATGCTGCCGAAGAACTGGCGGCCTATCTCAGCCGTTTCCTGCCAGCGCCCTCGGCGACCGCACAGAAGTCCATGCTCGCCCAGTGGCTGGCGCTCAGCGGCGTGATCGCACGCGGCCGCGGCGATCGCGAGCGGACCCTGGCCTACTGCGAGGAAGCCCTGCAGAGCCTGCCCTGCAAGCGCTATGGCCAGCGTCTGGTGTGCCTGTCGACGCTGTCCAACCTGGCCATTGCCGACGGGGACTTCTGGCGGGCGCGGGGTTGGAACCGTGAGGCGCTGGAGTTGGCCCAGCGTGTTGGCAATCCGTTGTTCGAGGCCCTGGCCCATTACGACCGTGCCAGGGTGTTGCACGCCCGGGGCGAAGTGTTGCGCGCCCTGGACGAGGTGCGTCAGGGGTTGCAGCGTCTGCAGGGGTTGTCGGGGCAGCGCCTGTACGCCGTGCGCGCCCGGTTGATTCTCTACGAAGGCTACCTGTATGCCTCGCGCCTGCAACCAGGCCAGGGGCGGGCGCGGTTGCGCGCCGGGCTGAGCGAAGCACGGGCCTGCCGTGATATCAGCGTGCTGATCGGCCATTGCGTGATCGCCTCGCTGGAGGGGCGCGACGGGCGCTTCGCCGAGGCCTTTGCGGAGCTCGCCGAGGCCGAGCGGTTGATGCATATCTGGGACGTGCCGCCGATCTTCTATCTGGCCATGATCACGCTGGTGAAATGCGAGCTCTGGCTGGCCCAGGGCCGCACCGACCTTGCCGAGTCCTGGCTGCTGCGCCTGGGGCAGACCTACGGCGGCGAGCAACCGGCCGCGGCACCGGAATTTCATCCATTGCTGCCACTGCATATCGAGCTTCAACAAGCGTTGCTGGAACGCACCCTGGCACGACCGGAGCCTGCCGAGCAGCGCTTGCGGGCGCTGGTCGCACAGGGGCAGGCCAGTGGTGGAATGATGCTGGCGGTCAGCGCGCTCTGCCAGTTGGTTGAGCTGTTGCTGGCGCAGGGGCGCGAACAGGAAGCGGGCAAGTTGCTGGGCAAAGCGCTTGAGGCCGCGCGTGGCGGTGCCTTGCATGCTTTCCAGCGGCTGCTGGAGGAACGCCCGATATGGTTGCGTGAGCAGCTCGCCGCCAGCCCCGTGTGCCCGGTCCAGGCCGAACTGCTGGCACGCCTGCCTCAGACCCAGCCTGTTACCGTGGCCAGCAATGAGGCGCTCAGTGGCCGTGAGCTGGCGGTACTGGAACTGATCGCCCAAGGCTGCTCCAACCAGCAGATCAGTGAGCGCCTGTTCATCTCCCTGCACACCGTCAAGACCCACGCCAGCCATATCAACAGCAAGCTGGGCGTCGAGCGCCGCACGCAAGCCGTGGCACGGGCCAAATCGCTTGGCCTGCTGGTCTAGAAAGCGCCTTGCAGTTAAAATGATGGCTAGTTGCCATTGTCTTGTCATGCGCTGACTTCCTAGTCTCATCTTTCCCGCCGCCCGGCCGATACAGCTTTCGCCGGGCACAGTCGCCGCAGGTCTTTTTCCACCTCTTCTCAATACAGGTCGTGTTGATGCTGCAGTATGGGCAAAAAAGCTTTCTGATCGTCGACGACTTCACCGACTTTCGCACCTCGACGCGCTCCATGCTGCGCGAGCTGGGTGTGCGCGACGTGGACACCGCCGACAGTGGCGAGCAGGCCCTGCGGATGTGCGCGCAGAAGCGCTATGACTTCATTCTCCAGGACTTCCACCTGGGCGATGGCAAGAAGAACGGCCAGCAGGTGCTCGAGGACCTGCTGTTGGACAAGCTCATCAGCCATGAATGTGTGTTCATCATGGTCACGGCCGAAAGCAGCCAGTCGATTGTCCTTAGCGCCATCGAGCATGAACCTGACGCCTATCTGACCAAACCGTTCAACCGCCTGGGCCTGGCCCAGCGGCTGGAAAAGCTGGTGCAGCGCAAGACCCTGCTCAAGCCGATCCTCCAGGCGCTGGACCGTGGGCGCCCGGCCGAGGTGCTGGCGGCCTGCGCCGAGCTGTGCAAGCAGGATCCGCGTTTCGCGCCGTTGTGCCTGCGCTACCGGGCCGATGCGTTGCGCGACCTCAATCGCTTCGACGACCTGGAAAAGTTTCTTACCAACATTCTTGCCAGCCGCCCGCAGCCTTGGGTGTATGCGGCGCTGGGCAGCCTGATGCACAAGCGTGGCCAGTACGAACAGGCCCAGGGCGTCTATGAGCAAGCGCTCAAAGCGTTCCCGATCATGCCTGGGCTGTACGACGGGCTGGCCGAAGTGCTGGTGGCCAAGGGCGACAACAAGCGCGCCCAGCACATGCTCGAAGAGGCGGTGCGCCTATCGCCGCTTGCGGTGCGTCGCCAAGCCGCGCTGGGCAAGCTGGCGCTGGACAACGAAGACTACGAAGGCGCATCCAAGGCATACCGGCATGCCGTTAGCCAGGGGCAGAGCTCGCGTTACAAGAGCGCCGAGAGCAACCTGGGCCTGGTCCAGGCGCTGATGAACAAGAACGCCGGCAACGGTCTGGATGCGCGTACGCGGGTCGAGATCAATACCGTGCTCAGCGAAGTCGCCAAGGAGAACACCGAGGACCAGGGCCTGCAGGTGCGCGCCCGGCTGATGAAGGCTGCCAGCCTGCAGCAGGCCGGCGATGCGGAAACCGCGGCCAAGCTCACCGAGCAGGCCATGCAGCGCCTGGACAAGATGGACCAGTTCTTCTCGGTCGATGCCGCACTGACCGTGGCCAGGCAGCTCAAGGAGCTGGGCCAGGAGTCGGCCGGGACTTCGATCCTCAAGGGCTGCGTGGAAACCTATGGCGATGACCCGAAAGTGATGCAGAGTGTGGCCAAGGTGACTGACGACCCGAGCGTGCTCGGCGCCGTCACCGAAGCCGTGGATCTCAACCGCCAGGGTGTACGCAGTTACCAGGGCGGCCAGTTGAACGAGGCTCTGGAGATGTTCCGCAAGGCCCTGTCGTTGCAGCCGAAGAACATCAGTATCGCCCTCAATACCGCCCAGGCGCTGCTGCGTATCGGCGGCGAAAGTCCGTCGGAGTCGCTTATGCAGGAATGTCGCAACTGCCTTAACCGCGTGGCCGGTATCCCCGCCAGCGACAACCGCTTCGACCGCTACCGCAAGCTGCACGTGCGAGTGTTCGGCGCATGAGCCGCGATGAGCAGGGGCTGGATTTTTCTACGGTGATCGCCTCCACCGTGCACGACATGAAGAACTCGCTTTCGGCCCTGATCCAGGCCCACGACCAGTGGCTGGCGCGTTTGCCCGAACAGTCCCGCAGTGGCAGCGAACAAGGGGTGATGGAGCACGAGTTCCGCCACCTCAACGGTATGCTGGTGCAGTTGCTGGGGTTGTACAAGCTGGGCATCAACCAGTTGCCGATCTGCCCCGACTACCACGAGCTCGAGGATTTCGTCGAAGCCCAACTGGCCGCGCAGCAGGAAGTCATCCGCCACCGCGACGTGCTGGCGACCTGGCGCATCGACACCGAAAGCCCGCTGGGCTTCTTCGACCGTGAACTGGTCGCCTCGGTGGTCGCCAACGTGCTGACCAACGCCATTCGCTATGCCGGGCACACGCTGCTGATCAGCGTCGAAGAGGAGGGCGAGCAGTTGGTGATCAGCGTCAACGACGATGGCGCCGGTTATCCACAGCGCTTGCTCGAGCGTCAGCAGGACTACGTGCAGGGCATCGACCAGCAGAGCGGCAGCACCGGCCTTGGCCTGTACTTCGCCGCCAGGATCGCCGCCCTGCACGAGCGCAACGGCGTGCGCGGGCGGATCGAAATCGCCAACGGTGGTGCGCTGGGTGGCGGGTTGTTCAGGTTGTATTTGCCTTGACTCTGGCTATTTGAGTGTCACTTCCCACTGCGTTGTGGGATAGCTCCTGACCTCGAGTTCATGACTTCAAAAGCAGCGCTTCAGATGACAATGTAGACACGTTGTTTCTACAAGTTACTTGCAATCATCTGGAGGGTTTCTACTATGTATCTACCTTTGGAGATACTTATGGAAGTCAAGATTCAACAATGGGGCAACAGTGCTGCCATTCGCCTGCCATCGACCATTCTCAAGCAGATGCGCCTGAGCGTGGGCTCCGTCCTCAGCCTGGATACCGCCACCGGATCGCTGATTCTCAAGCCCGTCCGATCAAAACCCAAGTACAAGCTTGAGGAGCTGATGGCCCAGTGCGATCTCGATGCACCCGAGCCGGATGAGCTCGCGGCGTGGAACGCCATTCGTCCTGTTGGTCGTGAGGTATGAGGCGGGTGGGATTCGCCAGGGGCGATATTGTGCGAGTCGATCTTGAGCCTGTGGTCGGACGCGAGCAGCAAGGTGCGATGCGTCCGGTTCTGGTGCTCTCACCGGCTGCCTACAATGCCGCGGGCCTGGCGGTGGTAGTCCCGATCACTCAAGGTGGGGATTTCGCCCGACATGCCGGGTTTGCAGTCACGCTCAGCGGGGCAGGTACGCGAACCCAGGGCGTGGTGTTGTGCAACCAGTTGCGTACGCTGGATCTCGAGGCACGTGGTGCCCGACGTATCGAGTCTGTTCCCGACGTTGTCATTGATGATGCGCTGGCGCGCGTACAAACCTTATTTGAATGAGCGTGAAGTCGCTTGGAGCTGGACTCCCATGACCCCTATCCCTGTATCGCTGATCCGCGAAACCTTTCCCGTAGGCCCCCTGCAGTGCAACTGCACGCTGATCGGCGACCCGGTCAGCAAGAAGGCCATCGTCGTCGATCCGGGGGGCGACGAGCAGAAGATTCTCGCTCGCTTGCAACAGCATGGCCTGACGCTGGTTAGCATCATCCATACCCACGCCCACTTTGATCATTTCCTGGCTTCCGGCAGGCTCAAGGAGCTGACCGGTGCGACCCTGCACCTGCACAAGGACGACCAGCCGCTGTGGGACAACCTGGAGATGCAGTGTCAGATGTTCGGTGTGCCCTACACGCCGGTACCTGCCCCGGACCGTTGGCTCGCCGATGACGAAGCGCTGGCCTGTGGCTGTGGCGTGGCGCTGCACACGCCCGGGCATACGCCGGGCTCGATGAGTTTCTGGTTTGCCGAGCACAAGCTGCTGATTGCTGGCGACACCCTGTTCCGGCGTGGCGTGGGGCGCACCGATTTGTGGGGCGGCGATCAACGGGCTATCGTTCGTTCGATCAAGGAGCGGCTGTACCGCCTGGATGAAGAGGCGATCGTGGTGACCGGCCATGGTCCGGATACTCGACTCGGCGAAGAGATGCGTGAAAACCCGTTCGTGCGGGCGTGAAGTTTCATGGAATTTTTCCGCGTCGCTGCAATCCAAGGCTGGCACTGATCCGTATACGATCCGCTGCACTTTCGAATTTCACCAGGAGCTTGTCCATGTTCACCATGCGTCGTCTGATTATCGTCGCTACCGCTGCTGCCCTGATGACCGGCTGTGCCGGCCAGAACCCCTACGACAACCAGGGCCAGGCGCAGGGCGGCTCCACAGGGATGAGCAAGACTGCCAAGTACGGTGGCCTGGGTGCACTGGCCGGTGCCATCGCGGGTGCGGCCATCGATCACAACCACCGTGGCAAGGGTGCGCTGATCGGCGCTGCTGCGGTAGGCGCCGCCGCCGCCGGTTATGGCTACTATGCCGACAAGCAGGAAGCCGAGCTGCGTGCACAGATGGCCAACACCGGTGTCGAAGTGCAGCGCCAGGGTGACCAGATCAAGCTGATCATGCCAGGTAACATCACCTTCGCGACCGATTCGGCGAATATCGCCCCAAGCTTCTACTCGCCGCTGAACAACCTCGCCAGCTCGTTCAAGCAGTTCAACCAGAACACCATCGAAGTGGTGGGCTTCACCGACAGCACCGGCAGCCGCCAGCACAACATGGACCTGTCGCAGCGTCGCGCGCAGGCCGTCAGCACCTACCTGACCTCGCAGGGTGTCGATGCTTCGCGGGTGTCGGTACGTGGTATGGGCCCGGACCAGCCGATCGCCAGTAACGCCGATGCCAATGGGCGGGCGCAGAACCGTCGCGTCGAAGTCAACCTGAAGCCGATCCCTGGCCAGCAGTATGACCAGCAGGGCACCGTCCAGCAGTACCCCTGACCTTTAACGCAGCCGCTTTGCGGCCCTGTCGCGGGACAAGTCGGCGCACCGACTTGTCCCGCGATGCGTTTCAGCGCACGTGACTGGCCTGGATCGCCGTCAACGCGATGGTGTGCACGATATCGTCCACCTGCGCACCGCGCGGCAAGTCGTTCACTGGCTTGCGCAGCCCCTGCAGCATCGGCCCAAGGCTTACGCAGTCGGCACTGCGTTGCACCGCCTTGTGCGTGGTGTTGCCGGTGTTCAGGTCCGGGAACACGAACACCGTGGCGCGGCCCGCAACCTGGCTGTGCGGTGCCAACTGCCGGGCAATCTCCGGGTTGGCTGCGGCGTCGTACTGCAACGGCCCGTCGATCAGCAGGTCATGTTCCGCCTGCTGCGCCAGGCGCGTGGCTTCGCGCACCTTCTCCACTTCCTCGTCACTGGCCGCCGAGTCGCTCGAATAACTGAGCATCGCCACGCGCGGTGCAATCCCGAAGGCCTGCGCCGATTCGGCGCTTTGCCGTGCGATCTCCGCCAGCTCCACGGCGCTGGGGTGCGGGTTCATGATGCAGTCGCCGTACACCAGCACCTGCTCGGGGAACAGCATGAAGAACACCGACGACACCAGGCTGCAGTCTGGTGCGGTCTTGATCAGTTGCAGGGCCGGGCGGATGGTATTGGCGGTGGAGTGCACCAACCCTGAAACCAGGCCGTCGACTTCATCCAGCGCCAGCATCATGGTGCCGATCACCACCGGATCCTCCAGCTGCTGCTCGGCCATCGGGGCGTTGAGGTTGCGGCTCTTGCGCAGCTCGACCATCGGCTCGACGTAGCGTGCGCGAATCAGCTCGGGGTCGAGGATTTCCAGGTCGGCTGGCAGGGTAATGCCCTGGGCACGGGCCACCGCCTCGACTTCCTCGGGCTTGGCCAGCAACACGCAGCGCGCGATGCCGCGCGCCTGGCAGATGGCGGCGGCCTGCACCAGCAACGGTTCGGCGCCCTCGGGCAGGACGATGCGCTTGTTGGCCTGCTGCGCGCGCTGGATCAGCTGGTAGCGGAACACCGCTGGCGACAGGCGCATCTCTCGCGGCGTGCCACAACGCTGGTGCAACCAGTGGGCGTCGAGGTGGCTGGCGACGAAGTCGGTGATGAACTCGGCACGCTCGCGGTCGTCCACCGGGATTTCGCGGTTCAGCGAGTTGAGCTGGTTGGCGGTGTCGTACGATCCGGTGCTCACCGAAAGGATCGGCAGGCCGGCCTGCAGGGCACCGCGGCACAGTTCGAGGATGCGCGGGTCGGGCTTGCTGTCGCTGGTCAGCAGCAGCCCGGCCAGCGGAACGCCGTTGATCGCTGCCAGGCTCACGGCGAGGATGATGTCGTCGCGATCCCCGGGCGTCACTACCAGGGTGCCCGGCTTGAGCAACGGCACGGTGTTGGCCACGGTGCGTGCGCAGATGATGATCTTGTTCATCCGCCGCTGTTCGTAGTCGCCGGCATTGAGTACCTGGGCGCCGAGCAACTCGGCCACATCGCGGGTGCGCGGGGCGTTGAGGTCGGCCTGGTAGGGGATGCAGCCGAGCAGGCGGAAGTCGTTGCCGCGCAGCAGTGGCGAATGCTCGCGCAGGCGCGTGGCGAAATCGGCCATGCTTTCGTCGGTACGGACCTTGTTGAGAATGACCCCGAGCACCTTCGGATCACGCGGGCCACCGAACAGCTGGGCCTGCAACTCGACGCGCCCGGACAGCTCGCTGAGCACCTCGTTCTCCGGTGCCGAGACCAGAATCACCTCGGCATCCAGGCTCTTGGCCAGGTGCAGGTTGACCCGCGCCGCGTAGCTGGCATGACGGGTCGGCACCATGCCCTCGACCACCACCACGTCGTTGCCGATGCAGGCTTGCTGGTACAGGCGGATGATTTCTTCGAGCAGTTCGTCGAGTTGGCCATCGCCCAGCATGCGCTCGACCTGGGCCAGGCTCAGTGGCGTGGGTGGCTTGATGCCGTGGGTGCGCGCGACCAGCTCGCTGGAGCGCTCGGGGCCGGTATCGCCGGGATGCGGCTGGGCGATTGGCTTGAAGAAACCCACCTTCAGGCCGCCGCGCTCAAGGGCGCGTACCAGGCCGAGGCTGATGGAGGTCAGGCCGACACCAAAGTCGGTCGGCGCGATGAAAAATGTCTGCATGCGTGCTTCTCGGAATAAGCGGTGCAAGGAATCAACGGCCAAGGGTAGCGCTATCGGCCCCGTTCGCGCACCAGCCGCAGGCAAAAGCCTGGCCGATGCGCCGGGTGCGCTCGTGCGCATCCAGCACCCAGGGGCGCGCCTGCCACGGCGGCTGGTGGCGCAGGTGCTGGGTATGACCGCAGGACAGCTCGACCACCCAATGGCCTTCCTCGTCCTGGTGAAAGCCGATGATCCGACTGATGGGCCGTTCGCCAGCCGCCGCGCGTTCGCAATCGGGCGAGGCCTTGGTTACACTTGTGCGCTCTACATTCTTTTGCAAAAGGTCTTGCCCCATGCTGATCGCCGCCAACAAGGCAGTCTCCATCGACTATACCCTGACCAACGACGCCGGGGAGACCATCGACAGCTCCGCCGGTGGCGCGCCACTGGTCTACCTGCACGGTGCCGCCAACATCATCCCAGGCCTGGAAAAAGCCCTGGAAGGCAAGCAGGCCGGTGACGAACTGACCGTTGCCATCGAGCCGGAAGACGCCTATGGCGAGTACCT